>NZ_JBHVWN010000025.1:0-97172 GCF_042882275.1 Streptomyces sp. NPDC058231
TCCCACACCTGCGCGAGGGCCACGGGAGTGCCTACTCCCGAGGCCCTCGCGCGGTTCGTGTGCGGGTCAGGACAGTCGCTTGACCGCGGAGTCCACACGCTCGTCCGTCGCCGTGAGCGCCACCCGTACGAAGCGGTCGCCCGCCGGCCCGTAGAAGTCGCCCGGCGCCACCAGGATGCCGAGCTCGGCGAGGTACGCGACGGTGTCCCAGCACGGTTCGTCGCGCGTCGCCCACAGGTAGAGGCTGGCCTCGCTGTGCTCGATCCGGAAGCCGTGGGCCTCCAGCGCCGCCCGCAGGGCCGTGCGGCGGTCCGCGTACCGGGTCCGCTGCTCGGCGACGTGCGTGTCGTCACCGAGCGCCGCGACGGTGGCCGCCTGGACCGGGGCGGGCGTCATCATGCCGCCGTGCTTGCGGATCAGCAGCAGCTCGCCGAGGACGTCCGCGTCGCCCGCGATGAAGGCGGCCCGGTACCCCGCGAGGTTGGAGCGCTTGGAGAGCGAGTGGACGGCGACGATGCCCTCGTACGTACCGCCGCAGACCTCGGAGTGGAGCACGGAGACCGGTTCGGCCTCCCAGCCCAGCTCCAGGTAGCACTCGTCGCTGAAGACCAGCACGTCGTGCTCGCGCGCCCAGGCGACGATCCGGGTCAGCTCCTCCTTGGACAGGACGCGGCCGGTCGGGTTGGACGGCGAGTTGAGCCAGAGCAGCTTGAGTCCGGCCGGGTCGAGCTCGGTCGGGTCGTCGTAGACGACGGGCTCGGCGCCGCAGAGCCGGGCGCCCACCTCGTACGTCGGGTAGGCGAGCCGCGGGTACGCCACCTTGTCGCCCGGGCCGAGGCCGAGCTGGGTCGGCAGCCAGGCCACGAGCTCCTTGGAGCCGACCACCGGGAGCACGTTCTCGTGCGCCACGGAGACCGCTCCGAGGCGTCGCTCCACCCAGCCGGTGAGCGCGTCCCGGAGTTCGGCGGTCCCCCACACCGTCGGGTAACCGGGGCTGTCCGCGGCGGCGACGAGCGCACGCCGGATCAGTTCGGGCACCGGGTCGACGGGGGTCCCGACGGACAGGTCGACGATGCCGTCCGGGTGGGCCGCAGCGGTCGACTTGTAGGGCGCGAGCTTGTCCCAGGGGAAGTCCGGGAGACGGGAGGAGAGTGCTGCGGACACGGGTCTCTGCTTTCTCGTACAGGGGTTACGAGGGTGGTTCGGGTGGTACGGCGCCGACGGCAGCCACCGCCGGCCCGGCCCGGGAAACACCTCGGTCCCGCACGGTGACGAGCCGTACGGGACCGGGGCGGCGCACGTGCTGGCCGCTGCTTACTGGTTCTGCGGCGGCAGTGCTGCGATGAACGCGTGGTCGCGCTCGATCAGGCCCAGCTTGGAGGCACCACCGGGCGACCCGAGGTCGTCGAAGAACTCGACGTTCGCCTTGTAGTAGTCCTTCCACTCCTCCGGGGTGTCGTCCTCGTAGAAGATCGCCTCGACCGGGCATACCGGCTCACAGGCTCCACAGTCGACGCATTCGTCCGGGTGGATGTACAAGGACCGCTGGCCCTCGTAGATGCAGTCGACGGGGCACTCTTCGATGCAGGCCTTGTCCTTCACGTCGACACAAGGCTGCGCGATGACGTAGGTCACGCTGTCGTTCCTCCTCGGTAGGGCGTTGGCTCTCGCGCGGGAGCGCGGCGTCGTCGATGCCCGCACCTAGTATCTCCGTTCCCGGGCACGAACCGAACATGAGGGGCGGAGAGAGCTGTGGAATTCACCATCGGCGGACGGGCCGAGGTCCGAATTACACCCGCTGACGTGGGCAAACGGGTATCAGTCCGGCGTCTTTCGGAGGACGGCGCGGCGGGCCCGAAATTCACCGACACGGTCGGTGTTCTCACATCATGGAACGACGATGTGCTGTCGGTCACACCCAGGAGCGGGGAATCCGTCCATATCGCGGAATCCTCACTGGTGGCCGCCAAGGTCGTCCCTTCCGCGCCGGCCCGCCGCAGGGGCCCGGCCGCCACCTTTGCCGAGCTCGCCCCCGTCTGCGCCCGCGCCTGGCAGCCGGTGGAGAGCGAACCGCTCGGCGACTGGACGCTGCGCGCCGCGCAGGGGTTCACCCGGCGCGCCAACTCCGTACTGCCTCTCGGAGCTCCGGGGGTGCCCCTCGACGAGGCGCTCGCGCGGGTCGAGCGGTGGTACGGGGACCGAGGTCTGCCCGCGTACATCCAGACCGCGACCGGCGCCGAGGGTGCGCAGGAGGAGCTGTGCGCGGAGCTGGAGCGGCACGGGTGGCACCGAGAGGTGACGGCGGAGGTGCGGATCGCGGCGCTGGCCCCGATCGGCGACCTGGACGCCGACGTCTCGCAGGTGCGGCTGAGCCGCGGGACCGACGAGGCGTGGCTGTCCCGGTACCACCGCTTCGACACCCCGGGGCCGCACGTACGGAAGGTGCTGGGCAGCGGCCCCTCGGTGTGGTTCGCGTCCGTTCCGGGTGATGCGGAGGGCGACGCGCCCGCCGCGATCGGGCGGTGCGTGGTGGACGGGCGCTGGGTGGGCTTCATGGCCGTCGAGGTCGGCCCCGGACACCGGCGGCGGGGACTCGCCACGGCGGTCATGGCCGCCCTGGCCCGGCAGGCGCTCGACGAGGGGGCGTCGGCGGCGTGGCTGCAGGTGGAGGCGGACAATGAGGGCGCACGTGCGCTGTACGACCGGATGGGGTTCGTGACCCATCACCTCTACCACCACTTCCGGTCCGTCTAGCGGAGGCAACGGCATGTCGCCCATGAACCGACCGGACCCCGAGCGGGACGAGCTCCGACGGCAGTTCGCCGAGGAGGCACGCGCCGAGCGGCCCGACCTGGCGCTGCTCTGCCTCCTGCTGGCCGCGGAGGCCGATCCCGCGCTGGACACCGACGGGATCGACGCGGCACAGATCGAACTGGACCGGCTGGCCGGGCTGCTCCCGTACGGGGTGCGCGGCGGACCCGCCTGGGCTTCGGCGCTGGCCGAACTGCTCGGTGAGCGGCTGGGGTTCGAGGGCTCGTCGACGGATTACGAGCGCCTGCATTCGTCGCTCCTGCACGAGGTGCTGCGGCGCCGTCGCGGGCTGCCGATCCTGCTGTCGGTGGTGTGGATCGAGGTGGCGCGGCGCGCGGGAGCCCCGGTGTACGGAGTGGCGCTGCCGGGTCATTTCGTCGTCGGGTTCGGAGATCCGGCGGAACGGGTGCTGGCCGACCCGTTCGCCGGTGGCCGTCCGATGACAGGGCAGGACGCGGAGCTGCTGGTGACGGGGGCCACCGGGGCGCCGCTGGAGCCGTCGATGCTGGTCCCGGCCCGGCCGCTGGAGATCGTGCTGCGGATCCTGAACAACGTCAGGGCATGGGCGGCGGCCCGGCCCGAGTGCACGCGGGTGGCGCTGTGGGCGGTGGACCTGTCGCTGCTGCTGCCCTCGCATCCGGCGCGGCTGCGGTACGAGCGGGCGCAGCTGCTCGTACAGAGCGGGGAGTTTCTGCGCGGGGCTGCGGAGATGGAGGAGTACGCGGAGCTGGTGCGGACGGTGGAACCGGCGGCCGCGGAGATGATCAAGGGGCGGGCGCGGGCGGCGCGGGCGCTGCTGAACTGAGCTCCGCCCCGGCCGCAGCGCGCCGCCGGACCCGGCCCCGGCCGCCGGGTGCGGCCTGATGCCCGGGGCGCTGACGGCCGTCGCGATCACGTCCGCACGCCATCTCGCCCACCCTTCCCCGCAGACCTGATGCGCCCGGAGCGGATCGCCGCCTGGGCCGTCCGGTGTGCCCGCACGCGGCGCATCCGCACGCGGCACGCGGGCCGGCTGCGCCCTCACCGCCGTCATCTTCTCGCTCCTTCTCCGCCTTCCTTGTCTTCTTCGCCCTCGGCGCCGTACGGAGCATGCCCGCGCTCCGCCCGGTACGCCCCACCCTGCCCCGACCCGCGGAGCGGCGTGCCCGTACGCGCCCGAAAACCCACCACCTTCGAGGCGCAGCCCCATCTGGCCCGGCTCGTCGAGAAGGTGCACGACTCGGCGTCCGTCGCGGTCCTGGCCGACGACGACATCGTGTACGTCGCCCGGGTGCACACCGTGCGCATCATGAGCGTCAACATCACGGTCGGCACCCGCTTCCCGGCGTACGCCACCTCCATGGGCCGGGTGCTGCTGGCCGGTCTGCCCGGGCAGGAGGCGGACGAGCGGCTGGAACGCGCCCCGGTCCGGCCGCTGACGCCGTTCACCCTGGTCGACGCCGCCGCTCTCGCCGAGGCCGTGGCGCGGGCCCGGCGTGACGGCCACGCCCTGGTGGACCAGGAGCTGGAGGAGGGCCTGCGGTCGATCGCGGTGCCGGTGCACGACCGCACCGGCCGGGTGGTCGCCGCCGTGAACGTCTCCACCCACGCCAGCCGCGGCACACCGGACGATGTGCGGCGCGCGGTGCTGCCCGCGCTGCTCTCGGCGGCTGCCGCGATCGAGGAGGACCTGGCGGTCGTGACGGAACGGGTCAGGCTCGCGATCCCCTGACGGACCGGTTCGCCCGTCTCGAACGCTCAGGGCGGGGCGGCTGCGCTGCACCGCTCCGGGCCGCGGTGTCCGGAGCATTGCCCGGCAGTCCACAACGACCGAATCGGCCGACAACGCGCACGGAGGCGGTTGCGACCGATTCGATCGTGGACAGCAGGACTACCTGTACCTGCCTAGTTGGTGGACCGTGAACGGCGCCTCTTCAGGACGATGATGGCGGAGCCGCCGAGGGTGAGCGCAAGCGCCGTACCTGCCATGGCGGCCAGTTCAGCCGTGGACCCCGTGTCGGCGAGGTGGGGACCCATGTATTCGCCATGGTTGGAACCACCTTGACCGACACTGCCACGGCCGTGCTCGCCACTGCCGTAGTCGGCACCGCCGCCACCGTGGCTGCCACCGCCACCGCCGTACTCACCGCCGTGACCGGCACCACCGCCACCGCCTTGGCTACCACCGCCAGCGTGGCTGCCACCGCCACCGCCGTACTCACCGCCGTGACCGGCACCACCGCCGCCGCCTTGGCTGCCACCGCCACCGTGACCGGCACCACCGCCGCCACCTTGGCTGCCACCGCCACCGTGACCGGCACCCCCACCGCCGTACTCACCGCCGTGACCGGCGCCGCCACCACCGCCTTGGCTACCACCGCCACCGCCGTACTCACCGCCGTGACCGGCGCCGCCACCACCGCCTTGGCTGCCGCCACCACCGTGACCGGCACCGCCACCGCCGTACTCACCGCCGTGACCGGCGCCGCCACCACCGCCTTGGCTACCACCGCCACCATGACCGGCACCGCCACCGTATTCGCCGCCACCACCGTGGCCGCCACCACCGTATTCGCCGCCACCACCGTGGCCACCGCCACCGTATTCGCCGCCACCACCGTGGCCGCCGCCGTACTCACCACCACCACCGTGGCCGCCACCACCGTGGCCACCGCCACCGTGCCCGCCACCACCGTGGCCACCGCCACCGTGGCCACCGCCACCGTGGCCACCGCCACCGTGCCCGCCGCCACCGTGGCCACCGCCACCGTGCCCGCCACCACCAGCAGGTCCCGTCGGTCCAGCCGGTCCTGCCGGTCCTGCCGGTCCAGCCGGTCCAGCCGGTCCAGCCGGTCCCGCGGGTCCAGCCGGTCCTGTCGCCCCAGTAGCCCCGGTACCACCGGTCGGACCCGTGCCACCCGTCGGACCTGTACCACCCGTCGGACCCGTGCCACCCGTCGGACCCGTGCCACCCGTCGGACCCGTGCCACCCGTCGGACCTGTACCACCCGTCGGACCCGTGCCACCCGTCGGACCCGTGCCACCCGTCGGACCCGTGCCACCCGTCGGACCTGTACCACCCGTCGGACCCGTGGGCCCGGTACCACCCGTCGGGCCCGTGGGCCCGGTCGGTCCGGCGATGCAGGACGCCCTGGTGATGGTGTTGTTGTCCAGGGTGACCGCGCCATTACGCGCCAGGGCCCGGCCCTCGATCGCCGTGCCGGTCTGTACCGCGATGGACTCCAGGGCCAGGATGCTGCCCTTGAAGAAGGAGTTGGTCCCGATCGTGGCGGAGCTTCCCACCTGCCAGAACACGTTGCACGCCTGAGCCCCGTTGACGAGGCTGACGTTGCTGGCCGAACCCGTGATCAGGGTCGATGCCATCTGGAAGATGAAGACGGCGTCCGGGTCCCCCTGCGCGTCGAGGGTCAGGGTCCCGGTGAGGCCCAGTGAGCTTGTGGAGTTGTAGACGCCGGGGAAGAGCGTCAGTCCGGTGAGGTCGCCCGCCACACTCGCGGTCGGAGCCCGGCCGGCCGCGTCGTTGTAGGCAGTGACCAGGTCGTTCTTCGCTTGGAGAGCGGGAGCGTTGGCTACGTTCTGAACGCCGTTGACGATACCGGGCGGGAAGTTCGTCACCGAAGTCCCCGGGCTGAGC
Organism: Streptomyces sp. NPDC058231; assembly: GCF_042882275.1. Classification (NCBI taxonomy): domain Bacteria; kingdom Bacillati; phylum Actinomycetota; class Actinomycetes; order Kitasatosporales; family Streptomycetaceae; genus Streptomyces; species Streptomyces sp. NPDC058231. The sequence goes on from NZ_JBHVWN010000025.1 coordinate 6,446, forward strand.
CCGAGGTCTCCGTTGATGATGGTGGGCGTGACTGTGTTGGTGACCGTTGAGCCGGCCAGCACGGCGTAACTGATGTCGGTCCCCAGCCCCACCGGAGCGTCCGCCGCATACGCGGCGGTGGCGAGGAACGTGGTCGTGCTCAGCAGAGTCACACCGGACAGCACGGCGAAAGTCGCCCTGCGCCAGATACGCCTGCGTCGGACTTGCTTGCGCCCGTCTTCCGGGAAAGCAGACGGAGTGGCAGCCACAGCCATTGAAGGTGGCCTTCCTATGTCGAGGTGGGATTGCGGCTGCCGACCCGTAGCCAGTGCTTCTCAGGTGGACGAACGTCCACCTGAGCCACCGGGTCCGCTGGAGCGGGAGACCGCAGGAGGTTCATCGGACGGTGATGAATGGTCACTCACCGTTCCCCAAATGCGGACTCATAGGAACATAAGATGACAATAAATTCGGTAGGCGCGAGGGTGTGTGCCCATTACCCGTCGGGTCGTCACGCCACCAGCCGCCACGGCTTACGCAACCGGCCTATCGCCCGACCGAGCCTTACTCAGCCCATTGGGCGAGTGCCACCACACGTTCCCTCACCCAGTGATCCGCCGCACCGTGTGCAGCAGGTACTCCTTGCGGTTGAGCGGGTTGTGGTCTGTGCGCGGACGTGCCGGGACGGGGCCGACGACGGCCCGGTAGGAGTCGAATCCGGTCTCCAGGACCCCCTCGCCGCGGGTGAGTGCCGGGAGCTGCTGTTGCAGCTCGTGGACCCGCGCGGCCGGAATCTCGCCCTCCAGTACGCCTGACGCGCCCTGCACGGACGGTGCCCGCGGCACGGCCCGCAGCCGTGCGAGTACGGGCAGGGTGGGGCCGAGCGTGTCCGCCGGGAGCTCCAGACGGAACCGGTGCATCGGCTCGTACACCGTGGTCCCGGCCCGCTTCAGAGCGGTCATCAGGACCAGCGGCGTCAGATTGCGGAAGTCCCCGGCCGTACTCGACATCGACTTGTCGAACACGGCATGGGAATGACTCTGCCGGGGCCAGTAACCGGAGTGGGTCAGCGTGACCACGCAGTCGGTGACCGGCCAGCCGTGAATTCCCTGCCGTAGCGTCTCACCGACCGTTTCCTCGACCGCCCTCATCAGCGAGAACGGCATCGACCCGAGTTCCACCTCGATCCGGTAGGCGACTCCGCTGCCGATGGGGGCGGGATCGACGCGCAGACCGATCGTCGCCAGAAAAGGATTGGGGTCCTTGTCCCCCACCTCGAAAGCGCATCCGGTGCCGGCCGGCCGCTCCAGACAGATGGTCGTGGTCTGCCGGAACGTGACGTCGATACCGAATTCCTGTGCCAGGGTCGCCTGGATGACTTCCTTCTGCACCTCACCGTAGAGCGAAACGGACACCTCCTTCCGGATGTCGTCCTGACGCAGATTGATGAGCGGGTCCTGCTCGGCAAGTTGTGAGAGCGCGAAATGCAATTCGCCCCGGCCGGCCGGAGGGCTGGGCACCACGACGGATTCCAGCGTCGGCGGCGCGAAGAAATGCTCGGCCGTGACGCCGTCCGTCGCGCCGACCGCGTCGCCGATCCGGATGTCACCGAGCCCCCACAGCTTCCCGATCCGGCCCGCACCGACCGACGCGGCGCCGACCGCCGCCCCGTGGTCGAAGACACCGACAGCGGTGACCTTGCCTTCGCCGCGCGTGTGATCGCAGCCGAACGGCAGCCGGTCCCGGGTACGCACCGTCCCCGAGAACATCCGGACGTACGCGATCTTCTCGCCGCCCGCACCGCGCTCGACCTTGAACACCGTGCCCGATACCGGCCCGTCGGCATCGCCCCCGGCGGTGGGCAGCAGTTCTCCGATTCCGCCGATCAGGGCGTCCACACCGGCCCCGGTGACGGCCGACCCGAAGAACACCGGATGCACGAGCGCCTGCCCGGTCTGCGCGACCAGTGCCTCGCGGAGCCTGTGGTACGGGAGTGGTGCGCCGCCGTCGACGTAGGCGGCGAGGAGCGCGTCGTCGCGGTCGGCGAGCAACTCGGTGAGCCGGGTGGTGAAGCCGGGGTCGGATTCCGCGTACGGCACGCAGCGGGCGCCGCGCGTCCCCAGCCCGTCGACCGACCCCATCGCGACGACTGCCGGGGTCAGCTTCTCCGAGAGGGCCCGCAGGGTGGACGTGTCCTGCGCACCACCACGGTCGATCTTGTTCACGAAGACGAGTGTCGGAATGCGCAGCCGTTGCAGGGTCCGCATCAGCACGCGGGTCTGAGCCTGGACGCCCTCCACGGCGGAGACGACCAGCACCGCACCGTCGAGCACGCTCAACACCCTTTCCACCTCGGCGATGAAGTCCGGGTGACCGGGGGTGTCGATCAGATTGACCGTGATGTCCTCGATGGTGAACGAGACGACGGCGGACTTGATGGTGATGCCGCGCTGCCGTTCCAGCGCCAGGGAGTCGGTCCGGGTGTTCCCGTCGTCGACGCTGCCGATCTCGTCGATGACTCCGGCGGTGTGGAGCAACCGCTCGGTCAGGCTTGTCTTACCGGCGTCGACATGCGCCAGAATTCCCAGGTTCAATGTGTGCACGAAGCTTCATGTCCTCAAGATCGGTGGCAATTCCCGTCCGAACGAACACGTGAGTTCCGCGCATGACCGTCTCCTGAATTGATGGGTGATCAGCTGACCCGGGATTACAGCAGACGGCCGGTCCGACGGACAACTCGTTTATGACCGGAGATCCATCCGGGAGATCCAGATGTCCTGACCGTCCGCCAGCGGCCCGGCGAGCGGCAGCGGAACGAAGCGGCAGGCGAACTCCATGCCGTTGTCGTCGCCCTCACCCCGGACGGTGTGCGTCCAGGCGTCCGGGGCCCCGTGCCCGGCCTCCAGGTGGAAGAACGTGGTGCGGCGGGGCCGTCCGGTCGTGGGGTGCGGGCTGTCGTCCAGGGCGATCCGGCGGACCACGGCGGCATCGGTCAGTCCGGTTTCCTCGGCCACTTCCCGGAGCACGGCCTCGACGAACCCCTCCCCGGGGCGGACGCCGCCTGCCGGGACCTGGGTGCCCGCCTCCGGCGCACCGGCATGGTCGAAGACGAGCAGTTCGGGGGTGGCTCGGCGCCGGATCACGTACGCCGCCACCCGGACCCTGGGTGCCGGAGCCGGTCCGGCTGACGAGTCGTGGGCGGGTGCGGGCGGAACGCTGCCTGAGGTCATCTGTTCGCACTCCTCGTGCCGATCGCGGTAGGTCTTTCCGGGTGACACCGGGGGAAGCACCCCGGAATCCGACGGAGCCCACAATCTCCCACCGCCATACCAACTCGCCGTTTTTAGAGGTGAGTTCGGGCAATCAGGTCTCGCTCTTCGACGTCCCACCGGACGGTCCATCACCATGAGGCGCCGTCAGCGAACGGGTGACCGGCGAATTCAAACCTCGGTACGCCGAGGGGTGCAGTCCAACGGGTGATAAACGGCCGTTCGCCACCCGAAGGGCGCACACCGTACCCCTGATGCGCGGCTCCCCGATGGCGCGGAACGGCATTCGCATTGACGGTGGATCACGAGGCCACTGCGTCACCTTGAGTCGGCAGCCAGTCACTCGCCGCAGTCGCGCCGAAAGGGATGTGTTCAGATGCGCTCTGCCCGCACCTTGTTCGCTTCAGCCGCGATCACCGCGGTCCTCGCCATCACCACCCCTGCCGCCTACGCCATGTCCGTGGCGGACTGGGGCGGCGGCTCCTCCAGCAGCGGCGACCACGGTGGGAAGTCCGACCGTGGCGACAGCGGCTACGACCGTGGCGACGACGGCGGCTACGGAGACGACTACGGGGACGACGACGGCGGCTACGGCGACGACGACGGCGGCGGCTACGGCGGCGGCCACGGCGGCAAGGGTCACCGGCCGCACGGTGGCGTCCACACCGGCGGCGGCGCCATGGCCATGACGGTGGTCGGCCAGAACGACTCCCACGGCAACGACCGTGGCGACAGGGGTCACGAGAAGTCAGGCAAGGGTGACCACGGAAGCAAGGGTCACGAGGGCCGCCACGGCCACCACGGTGGCAAGCCGCACGGTGGCGTGCACACCGGCGGCGGCGCCATGGCCATGGTCGTGGCCAAGGAGTGGCAGCCCGGCAAGGACGACGAGAAGAAGGGCGGCAAGGGCGGCTACGGCGGCGACGACGGCGGCAGCTACGGCGACGACGGTGGCTACGGTGGCTACGGCGGCGACGACGACGGCGGCTACGGCGACGACGGCGGCGGCTACGGCGGCGGCCACGGCGGCAAGGGTCACCGGCCGCACGGTGGCGTGCACACCGGCGGCGGCGCCATGGCGATGAGCGTGGCCAAGGAGTGGCAGCCCGGCAAGGACGACGAGAAGAAGGGCGGCAAGGGCGGCTACGGCGGCGACGGCGGCGGCAGCTACGGCGACGAGGGTGGCTACGGCGGCGAGGGTGGCTACGGCGGCGACGACGACGGTGGCTACGGCGACGACGGCGGCGGCTACGGCGGCGGCTACGGCGACAAGGGCGGCGACAAGCCCCGCGGTGGCGTGCACACCGGTGGCGGCGGAATGGCGATGACCGGTAACAGCCTGGCCGCCGGTTCGGCGCTGCTCATCGGTGGGCTCGGCGTCGGTGCGTACAAGATGCGCCGCCGTCAGGCCATGGGCGGAGCGGTGGCCTGAACCGACTGAACCGCCGGCGGGTCGCGCAGCTGTCGCGGTCGCTGTCCCTGAGGGGCAGCGGTCGCGGCGGCTGCGTTTCCCCGGTTCCGCTGACCGATCGATCCACCGACCGACCCCTGCCACACGGAAGAACAGAAGAAAGGCACGCTCCCATGGCCGCCCCGCAGTCGTCCGATCCAACCCCCTCCCGGCCGGGCCAGGGCCCCCTTCGCGCCCTGCTCTGGCCCGCAGCAGCGGCGGGGCTGGGCATGCTTCTGATCTACAACTCGTTCGGCGCGTCGGAGGACAACAAGCCGACCACCACTCCCGCGGTGCTCGCGCCCGCCCTTCCCGGGCCCGATGTCGGCGAGCCCGCCCTCCCCGGGCCCGATGTCGGCGCGCCCGCCCTTCCCGGCGCTCCCGCCACGTCCGCTGCCCCGTCGCCCTCCGTCCCCCTGCAGGGGCCGGCCATGCCCCGGTCCCAGCCGAAGCGGATCCGTATCCCCACCATCGCCGTCGACGCCCCCTTCACGTCGCTGGCCATCGGCCCCACCGGGCAGCTCGACGCCCCTCCCCCCAATGACAAGAACCTGGTCGGCTGGTTCAAGGACGGAGCGACGCCCGGTGAGCGCGGCTCGGCGATCGTCGCGGGCCATGTCGACACGAAGACCGGCCCGGCGGTGTTCCTGCAGCTCCAGTTCCTGAAGCCCGGTTCGACGGTCGACATCACCCGGGCGGACGGCACCATCGCCGAGTTCAAGGTCGACTCCGTCGAGAAGTTCAGCAAGGCGCGCTTCCCCAACAAGCGGGTGTACGCCGACACCACGACCGCACAGCTCCGCCTGATCACGTGCGGAGGCACCTACGACAGGAAGGCCAAGGACTACGAGGACAACGTGGTGGTGTTCGCCCATCTCGACGGGGTGAAGAGCAACTGAACCCACCGCACGGTCCCCGCCCGCGCCCCGCCGACATGACGGCAGGCGCGTCGTCGGGATCCCGACGTGCCGGGATCCCGACGGCCCCGCCGTCGACGGAAACCGGAGCGCGGGCGGCTCTTCACCGGGCGGGGCGGAGAGCGCAGGGCCCTGGCCGGGCCGCGCCGGGTCCGTCCGTTCCGCTACAGCCAGCCCTTCTCGCTGGCGATCCGCACCGCTTCCGCCCTGTTCCGGGCCGCCATCTTCTGGATCGCCATGGAGAGGTAGTTGCGCACCGTGCCCTGGGAGAGATGAAGGACCGTGGCGATCTCCGCGTTGGTGGAGCCGCCGGCCGCCGTGCGCAGCACGTCGCGCTCGCGTTCGGTCAGCGGACTGGCGCCGTCGGCCAGCGCGGCCGCCGCCAGGGTCGGGTCGATGACGCGTTCTCCGGCGAGCACCTTCCTGACCGCCGCCGCGAGCTGGGACGCCGGGGCGTCCTTCACCAGGAACGCGGCCGCTCCCGACTCCATGGCCCGGCGCAGATAGCCCGGGCGTCCGAAGGTCGTGACGACGACGACCTTCACGGCGGGGAGTTCGCGGCGGAGCAGCCCTGCCGCCTCGATGCCGGTCATGCCGGGCATCTCGATGTCGAGCAGCGCGACGTCGACGGCGTGTTCGCGTGCCGCGGCCACGACCTCGTCACCGCGTGCGACCTGCGCCACCACCTCGATGTCGGGTTCCAGGCCGAGCAGCGCCGCGAGGGCCTCGCGCACCATGGACTGGTCCTCGGCGAGGAGGAGTCTGATCGGGCTCATTCCCCGGATCCTAGGTCCGATCCGAGGGAACGCCGAGGGTGAGGGTGAAGCCTTTACCGGAACCGGGGTCGGTGGGACGGGTGGTCAGCGTGCCGCCGACGGTGGCGAGACGTTCGGTGATGCCGGTGAGGCCGTTGCCCGGCTTCACGCCCGATCCGCCGCGGCCGTCGTCCGCCACGGTGAGTTCGAGGAGCCTGCCGCCGAGGGTCTGACGGGGGGTGAGGGTGACCGTGCAACGGCGGGCGCCGCTGTGGCGTACGACGTTGGTGACGGCCTCCCGCAGGGCCCAGGCCAGGACCTCCTCGGCCTTCTCGGGGAGATCGTCGGGGGCGTCGGCCGGGACGTCGGCGGCCACGCCCGCGGCGGCGAGTGCGGTGCGGGCTCCGGCCAGCTCGCCGGGGAGCGTGGGCCTCCGGTAGCCGCTGACCGCGCTGCGTACGTCCACCAGGGCCTGCCGGCTGACCTGTTCGATGTCGGCGACCTGGAGCGCCGCCTGGTCGGGGTGGCCGGGCAGCATCCGCCCGGCCAGCTCGCTCTTGAGCGTGATCAGGGAGAGCGAGTGGCCGAGCAGGTCGTGCAGGTCCCGGGCGAGCCGCAGCCGCTCCTCGTTGGCGGCGAGCTGGGCGACGGTGGCCCGGGCCTCGCGCAGCTCGACGGTGGTACGGATCATCTGCTGTACGCCGGACATCGCGAACCCGCCGAGCAGCGCGGGGACGACGAGGGCGGGGACGATCTCGCGGGGGTGGTCGGCGGTCAGGCCGATGGCGACGAGAACGGCGGTGAAGACAGGGATCAGCCAGCCGGCGGTCCGCAGGGGCAGGGTGGCGCCGACCGTGACGCAGACGTAGACGAACAGGACCAGCCACGGGGTGCCCAGCGTCAGGGAGAGGACGACGGCCAGGGCGCCGAGCAGGGCGACGGTCACGCCGACCCGGTAGCGGGCCGGCGCCTTCGACGTCTGCCGGAAGACGAGGACCGAGTACGTCCCGACGAAGGCCGCCAGCGCCAGGGCGCCCAGCGCGGTGGCCCACGGGGCGTGGGTCCCGTCGATGAGGTCCTTGACCGGGGCGCTCATGAACGCGAGCCAGATGCCGATCCAGAGCAGCTTGATGCCCACCTGGCGGCGGTTGGCCGGCGGGCGTCCGATGCCCACGAACGTCTCGTCGTCGTTCACGCCTTCAGAGTGTCCTTCCGGTAGAGCCAGGCCGCGCCGCCCGCGAAGATCACGAAGTAGGCGCAGAGGATCGCGACGTCCTTGGCGTGCGGCGAGCCGCCCATCTCGACGGCCTGGCCGAGGCCGGCGTACGCGTGGGTGGGGAGCCACTCGGAGATGTTCTGGAGCCACTGCGGGAAGGTCGCGCTCGGCATCCACAGACCTCCCAGGATCGACAGCCCGAAGTAGATGATCATGGTGATCGGCCGGACCGCGTCACCGCTGGCGAGGTAACCGATGGCGACCCCGAGCGCGGCGAAGACCAGGGAGCCGGCCCAGATGACCCCGATCAGCGCGAACCACTGCCAGGTGTCCATCCGTACGTGCTTGACGACGGCGGCGACCAGGAACACGACCACGATGCACGGCAGAGTGATCACCGCGGCGCTGGCGATCTTCGCCAGGACATAGCCGCGGCTGGGCAGCGCGGTCAGGCGGAGCTGGCGGACCCAGCCCTTCTCGCGCTCCTTGGCGATGCGCTCGCTGTTGCCCATCAGGACGGCGGTCAGCGCACCGAAGGACGCCATCGAGACCATGAAGAACGCCTGCAGGGTCAGATCGGTGTGCGGGACCTTGTCGGTGGTGTTCTGGGTGCCGGAGATCAGCAGGTAGATGAACGACGGATAGATGATCGAGAAGAACATGAACTTCTTGTTCCGCAGGGTGCGGGTCACTTCGAGCCTGATGAGGGTGTTCATGCGGTCCTGGCCTCCTCGGCCTCGGTGATGGCGACGAAGGCCTGCTCCAGGCCGAGTCCGGCGACTTCGAGGGCGCGCGGGTAGAGGCCGAGCCCGTAGACCGCGTGGACGGTCGCGTCGGCGTTGTGCGACTGGATGCGTACCCGGTTGCCGCTGATGTCGAGCACGGAGAGGAACGGCAGGCCGCGCAGGGCGGCTTCGTCGATCTCGCCCTCCAGCTCGAAGGAGATCCGGCGCGCTCCGGCCTTCGCCTTGATCTCGGCCGCGGTTCCGTCGGCGAGGAGCCGGCCCTTGTGGAGGACGAGGACGCGGTCGGCGATCGCGTCGGCCTCCTCGAGGTAGTGGGTGGCGAACAGGACGGTGCGGCCCTGCTCGGCCTGCTCGCGCATGGTGGCCCAGAACGCCTGGCGGGCGGTGACGTCCATGCCGGTGGTCGGCTCGTCGAGAACGATGAGGTCGTTGGCGCCGGCGGTGGCGAGCGCGAACCGAACGCGCTGCTCCTGGCCGCCGGAGAGCTTGTTGACCATCCGGTCGGCGATCGACGTGACGCCCGCGCGGGCGAGCACCTCGTCGACCGGGTACGGACGGGGGTGCAGATCACAGACGAGCCGGACGATCTCCCCGACCGTGACGTCCTCCATCAGGCCGCCGGTCTGCAGCATCGCGCCGACCCGGCCCTTGGCGATCGCCTGCTGCGGGGTGGTGCCGAAGAGCCGGACCGTGCCGGAGTCGGCGGTACGCAGGCCGAGGAGCAGGTCGAGGGTGGAGGACTTGCCGGCGCCGTTGGGGCCGAGGAGCGCGACGGTCTCTCCGGGATGCAGGTCGAGGGTGAGCGCGTCGACCGCGCGTACTTCTCCGTACGCCTTGCTGACCTGATCGAAGCTGACCACGGCTGCTTGCGTGGTGGTGGCTTCGGTGGCTGTCGTTGTCATGCGTCCAGCTTGTCGGAGGGGGGCGCCCGCCCGGCAGGGCCGCTGGTCGTGAATCGGGGATGACAGATGTCATGTCCTACGCGTGACGCCGCCCCCGGGATGGGGGCGGCGTCACCGGGATACGTCACTCGGTGCGTGCTATCCGTTGCCGTCGAGGGCGATGGTGGCGGTGCGTTCGGCGGGGGTGGTGCCGAGCAGTGCCGTCTGCATGGCGTGCGCCACGTCGTCCGCGCTGAGCTGGTGCTTCGTACCGTCGCCCTTGGTGATCATGATGCCGTCGAAGACGCCGTCACAGAGGGTGTCGATCGCCGTCTTGTTGTAGACCTCGACCAGCCGGCCGTCGACGGGCTTCATGGAGAGGATCTGCGGCAGCGACTTCGCCGGTCCGAACTGGATCTTCTTGGCACCGGCCTTGATCGTGACCAGGTCGGACATCGCGGGCGTCGCGAAGTCCTTCATCGCCCGGTCGAGTTCGGCCTGGCCGATGGTGGGCTTGCGGACGGTGACAGGCAGTTGGACGGTGGCCGCCCGGCCCGTCTGCACCTGGGTTCGGTACGCGTCCCGCACCGAGATCATGGACTGGTTGACGTCCAGTGCCTTGCCGGCCTTGCCGGGGACCTCAACGGCCTTGCCCGGCAAGAACTTGATCGTGCCGTCGTTGGCGGAGCCGGAGGCGCCCGCCAGATCGGTCAGCGCGACCCCGAGCTTCTCCTCGTCGACCGGGATCACCGGATCGGCCTGGCGCTCCGCGCCGAAGAGGGAGCCGATCACCGAGACCGGGTTGTAGTCGCTGCCCGCGGCGCCGCGCACGGTCTCCGCGCTGTCGAGCACGAGACCGGCCTTCTCCGGGGCGAGCTTGGCGCTCTTCCCGTCGACGGACAGCTGAAGCGGGGCCTTGGCGCGCTCACCGAGGGCCGCGTCCAGCTTGGCGACGGCCTCTTCCTTCGTGCCGCCGCCGATGTCGACGCCGAGGACCGTGGTGCCCTTGGGGACCTCGGAGTGGTTCATCAGCAGTCCGGCGCCGTACGCGACACCGGCCAGTCCGACGAGGCCCGCACAGAGGAGGACCAGCTTCGAACGGCCCTTCTTCTTCACGGGGGCCGCGGCGGGCCGGACGGCGGCCGGGGCCGGGCCGGGTACCTGGGCGGTGACGCCACCGGGCCCTGCCGGTCCGGTGCCCATGGGGCCGACCGCTCCCGCGGGTCCGGTGCCCATCGGGCCGGCCGGGAAGCGGGGTGCCGCGCCGTCCGGACCGCCCGCGTTCGCGAAGGGCGACGGGGAGGACGGCGAACGGTGCTCCGGCGGGACGACGGGGATACCGCTGTTGAGCGTGTCCCCGGAGACATGGCCACCGGCACCGGGGCCCGGCGCGGCGAACTGCGGCGTCAGGACGGCCGTGTCGTCGCTCATCCGCGGAGGTACCCCGCCGGGGGCACCAGGAGCGGAGGGGCGACCGGACCGGGACGGGTCGGCGCCGGGGCGGCCTGATCCGTCCGCACCGCCCGGGTTCGGGGTCAGGGACGAATTGCCGGTGACCGGGCCGGTGGTGGCCCCGGACGGGCCGGGTGTGCGCACGCCGAGGTTCGGGGTGGCGCGCGGGCCGCCGAACTCGTCGGCTCCACCGCCGGGGCGGGGTGCCCCCTGGCCGCCCGAGCGCTGCGGGCCGTCCGCGAAGTACGGCAGATCGGTACGCGGCGGCGTGGGCGCACCGGAGCCGCCGGGCACGGCGGATCCGTCCGCGCCCGCTCCGGCGCCACCGGCCGGGCTGCCCGCGCCGTCGGCCACCGACGTGCTCGTCGGGGCCTTGCGCGGAGCGAACCAGTCGCTGCCGCTCTTCTCCCTGGCCGGCTTCTCGGCTGCGGGGTCGGCGGCCGCCGACCCGTCCCGCGGCTCCGCGGCCGGTCCGCCCGCCCCGTCGCCGGACACGGAACCCGGGCGCGGAGTACTGCCCGTGCGCTCGCGCGAGGCGTCCGCGTCCACGTCGCTCATCGGCGTACGCATGACGACCGGCGGGATGGGACGCGAGCCGGGGATGTTGATCCGGATACGCGTCGTCAGCGTCGTCTCGGTCCTCGGCTCTTCGGACTGAGGCGCATCCGCAGGCTCCGGAGACTCCTCCGGGGCGTCCTGCGGGTGCAACGACGGATACTGGCGTGATCCGTACGGCGGCGTACCCGAGGGGTACGCGGCTCCCCCGCGCCCCTGGGGCCCGGAGGACGAACTGTCAGTTTCACGACTCAAAGCAGGTTCTCCCGATTGGCTCCGCCGCCCGTACTTCCCCCGTGCCGCAGGCCAGGGGACGGCTCGGCGCGCGAACCACCATACTGGCCGCCGCCGGCAGACACCCCGCGACCGGGGGATACCCCGGTGTGCCCCCCGGACGGACAGGGGGCATTACGGGATCGGACGTGGCACATTACTTGCCAGGTCGGCCGTTGTCGGCACCTTGTTGAGGCGACCGCGACATGGTGGCACACATCACAGCGACAGCCATCCCGCCCAGCATGAAGAGGGTGAGACCCAGCTCGTCACCGAAGACGTAGTCGCCCTCCGGACGGCCACCGAGCAGGACGATGACCGAAATCAGCCACCCCGCCGCAGGGGCCAGGGCGCCGATCTGGGTGCGGATCAGCAGCCGGCCACCGTAGAACAGTCCGGCGCAGGCGGCCAGCGCGAGCAGCAAACCGCCGGGGAACAGGGCGGCTTGGACGAGCGCCCCCGCGAGCCCGACGAGCCCGCCGAGGACCGCGAGCCCCAGGTAGGCGCCGATCCGGCCGGGGTTCAGGGGCGCGGCGAGACCGGTGGGCGCGGGTTCCCGGACCGGTGCGCCGGTCCGGGGCGGACGCTGCTTGCCGCCGCTCATGACCGTACCCCCGCCCCGGCCACGCCCGCGAACAGATCGTGTTCCCGTTCACCCTCGGGCGATCCGGAGGTTCCGCGGACCAACTCGTAGTACTCGGTGGTGAAGACGGGCTGTCCCAGGTCGTTCGAGAGGGCGAAGAACGGACCGTCCACGGCGATCTGGGTGACGTGGGCCCGCATCGCCGCCGTCTTGGCCGCCGCGTGCGCCGCGCCGTCGACCTCCGCGGTGATCCGCGTGTCGTTCACCACACCCGGCACGTCGCCGATCTCGGCGATCCCGGGGAAGGCGTCGGGGGCCGTGGCGCGCAGCCGTGCGAAAGCCTGCTCGGCGACGGAGCGCGGCACCCGGTTCCAGTAGATCTTCTCGACGGTGTGCGGGGCGCCGAGCCCGGCACGGTACGCGGGGTCGGCGGCCAGCTCCGCTCCGCGCATCGCGACGCGGTGCGCCTGGATGTGGTCGGGGTGCCCGTAGCCGCCCTCGGGGTCGTACGTGACGAGGACCTGCGGGCGTACCGAGCGGATCACCTCCACGAGGTACCCGGCGGCGTCGTCCACGTCCGTGTTCCAGAAGGCGCCGGGGCGGTGGTTCTGCTCGGCGCCCATCATCCCGGAGTCACGGAACCGGCCGGGCCCGCCGAGGAAGCGGTGGTCGGTGACCCCGAGCTCCTTCATCGCGGCGGCGAGTTCGCCGATGCGGTGGGCGCCCAGGGTGTCGTCCCGGTCGGCTGTGAGATGGGCGAGGCCGGGCGGGATGACCTCGCCCTCCTCGCCGAGCGTGCAGGTCACCAGGGTGACCTGGGCGCCCTGCGCCGCGTACAGGGCCATGGTGGCGCCGTTGTTGATCGACTCGTCGTCGGGGTGCGCGTGCACCAGGAGCAGACGACGGGCGGGAAGGTCCGTCATGGGACCCACCCTACGAGCCGGCCACCCCGCGGGCCGACCGCGGAGGGGGCGACGTCAGAACTTGATGCCTCCGATCACGCCGGCCACGTTGGTGGTCAGCTCCGAAATACTGGGCGCGATGGACGAACTGGCGAGATAGAAACCGAGCAGCATGCAGACCGCCGCATGTCCGCCCTTCAGTCCGGATTTCCGGATCAGCAGGAAGACGACGATCGCCAGCAGCACCACCGCCGAAATCGAGAGTGCCACGGCGGTTCACCTCCATCAGTACGGTCGGGTCGGGTCGGAGCAGCACCCACGGAGCCAGCAGGTTCATACCCACCCAGCGCTACGGATCATAACTATCCGTGCCACCGCATTGATCGGGGCACAGCAGCACGAGGGGCGCACGACCGGACGGTCGGGCGCTATGTCCGGTTCCACTTCCATCTCCCCGGTCAGGCCCTAGGGTTCGGGGTTATGACCTCGCAGAAGCCCTCGTTCCCCCGTCAGCACGCCAGGACACAGCGGTTCACCCTCGGCGCCCCCCGTGCGTTCACCGTCTCGCCCGACGGGGAGCGGGTGATCTTTCTGAGGTCGGCTTCCGGCACCGACCGGTCCAACCGGCTCTGGGTCCTGGACGTGGCGGACGGCACCGCGCCGCGGGAGCGGGTCGTCGCCGATCCCGCGGCGCTGCTGGGCGGTTCGGCGGAGAGGCTGTCGGCGCAGGAGCAGGCGCGGCGCGAGCGGAGCCGCGAGGGGTCCGCGGGGATCATCGGCTACGCGGTCGACACCGCGGCCGAGTTGGCGGCGTTCACGCTCTCCGGGAAGGTGTACGTCGCCGAGTTGCGAGCCGGTACGGCGCGCGCGCTGCCGGTGCCGGGCCCGGCGCTCGACCCGCGGCCGTCGCCCGACGGGCGCCACGTCGCGTATGTGGCGAAGGGCGCGCTGCGCGTGGTGGGGGCGGAGGGCGACGGGGACCGGGCGCTCGCCGAGCCGGAGGACCCGCACGTCTCCTACGGTCTGGCGGAGTTCGTCGCGGCCGAGGAGATGCAGCGCTCGCGCGGCTTCTGGTGGTCACCGGAGTCGGACCGGCTGCTGGTCGCACGGGTCGACGACAGTGCGGTGCGGCGGTGGTGGATCGCCGACCCCGCCCACCCGGACCGCCGGCCCGCCGAGGTCGCGTACCCGGCGGCGGGGACGCCCAACGCGGAGGTGCGGCTGCTGGTGATGGGCCTCGACGGCACCCGTACCGAAGTGGTGTGGGACCGGGCGCGGTACCCGTATCTGGCGCAGGTGAGCTGGTCGTCGCAGGGCGCCCCGCTGATCCTCGTGCAGGCCCGTGACCAGCGCAGCCAGCTGTTCCTCGCGGTGGACCCGGAGAGCGGCACGACGCGGACGGTCCATGCCGACGAGGACCCGGTGTGGCTGGAGCTGTTCCCCGGGGTGCCCGCGTGGGCGCCGGACGGGCGGCTCGTACGGATCGCGGACGAGGGCGGGGCGCGGGTCCTCGCGGTCGGCGACCGGCCGCTGACCGGCGCTCAGTTGCAGATCCAGGCGGTGCTGGACATCGGTGCGTCGGACGTCCTGGTGTCGGCGTCGGCGGGCGAGGACGCGGCCGAGCCGGAGATCGGGGAGAGCCATGTGTACCGGGTCAACGAACTGGGCGTGGAACGGGTCTCCGAGGAGCCCGGGGTGCACTCGGCGGTCCGCTCGGGCGAGGTGACCGTGCTGGTCTCTGCCTCGCTGGAGCGGCCCGGCGCCGAGGTGCGGGTGCTGCGGGACGGCAAGCAGATCGCCACGGTCGCCTCCCATGCGCAGCAGCCGGTCCTCTCGGCCCGCGTGCAGCTCACCGAGGGGGGCGCACGGCGGATTCCGTGCGCCGTGCTGCTCCCCACCGGGTACCAGGAATCGGACGGCCTCCTTCCGGTCCTGATGGATCCGTACGGCGGGCCGCACGGACGGCGGGTCCTCGCCGCGCACAATCCGCATCTGACGTCGCAGTGGTTCGCCGACCAGGGCTTCGCGGTCGTCGTCGCGGACGGCCGGGGCACACCGGGGCGCTCCCCCGGCTGGGAGAAGGCGGTCAAGAACGACCTGACCCTCACCCTCGACGACCAGGTGGAGGCGTTGCACGCGCTCCGGGAACGGTTCCCGCTGGATCTCTCCAAGGTGGCCATCCGCGGCTGGTCGTACGGCGGTTATCTTTCGGCGATGGCGGTGCTGCGACGGCCCGACGTGTTCCACGCCGCTGTCGTGGGTGCGCCGGTGACCGACCTGCGGCTGTACGACACCCACTACACCGAGCGCTATCTCGGCGACCCCGCCGAGCAGCCGGAGGTGTACGCGCACAACTCGCTCCTCACCGACGAGGGGCTGTCCGAGGCCGCGGACCAGGTCCGGCCGATGATGATCATCCATGGCCTGGGGGACGACAACGTGGTGGTCGCGCACTCGCTGCGGCTGTCGTCGGCGCTGCTCTCGGCCGGGCGGCCGCACGAGGTGCTCCCGTTGAGCGGGGTGACGCACATGACTCCGCAGGAGCAGGTCGCGGAGAATCTGCTCCTGCTGCAGGTGGACTTCCTGAAGCGGTCGCTGGGGCTGGGCGGTTAGATCCGGGGGTCCTACCACCCCGGTGGGGGCTCGGAGGGCGGCGGAGGGCCGAAAGCGCCGCCCTGCGGGTACCCGTAGCCGTAGCCCTGGTTCTGTGGGGCGGTGAAGGTGGGGGCGTTGTTGTCGGCGAAGCCTCTGCGGGCCAGGGCCAGCAGCACCACCACCGCGGCGAGCGTCTCGAAGATCCAGGTCAGTACGGTGAGTTGACCCTCGGTCGGCAGCTGTCCGAAGTGGCCGAGCATCTCGTAGTGCAGCGTGCGGGCGATCCCGAGGATCCCGCCGGGCAGCAGCAGCGCGGCGGCCGTCATGCCGAACGGCCGGGCGTGCGCGGCGCGGGGGAGGGCGCTGATCCCCGCGAAGAGGCAGAGGAACGCCACCACCGCACTGCTCCACCCCGGCGGGGGATCGGTCAGCGGAAGAGCGAGGGAGTCCCCGCCCACGTACCAGTCGGGGTACAGGGACGGGTACTTGACGGCCTGGCGGACCTCCCAGGCGATCACCACGGCGGCCGAGGCGCCCAGCAACAGGAACGACACGGCGGCGGCGCCCCGACCCGGCCGGGACGGTGTCCGCTCGGAGAAGTCGCGCGGCGGCCGGCGGCCCGCCCCCGCGGTGACCAGAAGCGCGATCGCGGCCGCGAGTGCCACGAAGGTGCAGATCAGGGCCCTGGTGCGGAGCTCGTCGGGGAATCGGGCGGCCGCCCCGGAGCCGACCGTGTTCCAGAGCCCGGGCACACGCAGCGCGAGGGTGGTCACTCCGGCGGCCGCCAGAGCGGCGGCGGCAACCGACGAGCGCAGCGCGGCGACACCGGCGACGACGTACACCACGAGCATCGCCGCGTCGACCGGCGATGTGGCCGGCATCAGCTTCGGCCGCGCCTCCGCGTAGCCGGCCCAGTACCGCCACAGTTCGGCCGGATCGCCGACGGATCCGAGATCGCGTACGAGCCAGCCCGCGACGATCACCGCGAGCACAGCACACAGGGCGGCACCGGTGACTCTTGCTCCGCGCGTGAGTATCACGGTTGCGATAATCCACCGGGGCGGGCCGCCCGACAAGAGGTGCGCCGGGACTGCGGAGGAACGGGTAACCGGCCGGGGGGACATGGACAGCCCCCCGGCCGGTTCACGGCACCCGCACGGCCGTACGTCGTCCATGCTGGCCCGTTCGTATATCGGACGTGCGACGGCCGGGTTGCCCGTGCGTAAACGAGCCCGGGGCCGGGTCCCGGTGCCGCTCAGCCGGCCGGGCTCCCTCCGGGCGGGGGCGGCGGTTCCTCTTCCCTGCCCGCTGCGGTGTCCGGCGACTCCGGCTGCTCCGGTCCTCCCGGCGGTTCGCCCTGCTCACCCGGGGTGCCAGGGGGCGGCGCCAACAGCTGCTCCGGCGGGACCACTTGTTTCTCCTCGGCGAAGTGGCACGCCGACTCGTGCCGGGCCGGGGTGTCCGTCAGCCGGAAGACCGCCGGGACCGCGAGCAGGGGCACCTCCAGTTCGCACCGCTCCTGGGCCTTCCAGCAACGGGTGCGGAAACGGCAGCCGGACGGCGGGTTCGCCGGCGAGGGGACGTCACCGGTGAGGATGATCCGCTCGCGGTGCTCGCGCGCCATCGGGTCGGGCACCGGCACGGCGGACAGCAGCGCCTGGGTGTAGGGGTGCGTGGGGTGGTCGTAGATCTGCGCGTCCGTGCCGATCTCGGCGAGCCGGCCCAGATACATCACGCCGACCCGGTCGGAGATGTGCCGGACGATCGAGAGGTCGTGCGCGATGAAGACGTAACTCAGATTGAACTCCGCCTGCAGCCGGTCGAGCAGGTTGATGACCTGTGCCTGGACGGAGACGTCGAGGGCCGAGACCGGCTCGTCCGCGACGATGATCTCGGGGTTGAGCGCGAGGCCGCGGGCGATGCCGATGCGCTGGCGCTGACCGCCGGAGAACTGGTGCGGATACCGGTTGATGTACTCCGGGTTCAGACCCACGACATCGAGCAGGTCCTGCACCCTGCGGCGCCGGTCGCTCTTCGGGGCCACCTCGGGGTGGATGTCGTAGGGCTCCCCGATGATGTCGCCGACCGTCATCCGCGGGTTCAGCGAGGTGTACGGGTCCTGGAACACCATCTGGATGTTGCGGCGGACCGCCTTCAGCGCCCGGCCGGACAACTGGGTGATCTCCTCGCCCTTGTACTTGATCGATCCGGCCGTCGGCTGTTCCAGATGGACGAGCAGCTTGGCGACGGTCGACTTTCCGCAGCCGGACTCCCCCACGATGCCGAGGGTCTCGCCCGCGGCCAGTTCGAAGGAGACGCCGTCGACCGCCTTGACCGCACCGACCTGCTTCTTGAAGAGGATGCCCTGGGTCAGCGGATAGTGCTTGACGAGATCGCGGACCTCCAGAATGGGTTCGCCGCCCGCGCGAGTGCTCCCCTGTTCAGCGCGCATCGAGCGTCTCCTTCCAGAAGTAGCAGGCGCTCTCGCGGTGTGCGGCCACCTCGAACAGGGGCGGTACCTCGCCGCGGCAGATGTCCTGGGCCATCGGGCAGCGCGGGTTGAAGGCGCAGCCGGGCGGGATGTGCAGCAGGTTGGGCGGCAGCCCCTTGATCGCGTACAGCTCCTGGCCCTTCTGGTCCAGCCGCGGGATCGACTGGAGGAGGCCCCTGGTGTACGGGTGGGCGGGGGCCTTGTAGATCTCGTGGACGGGGGCCGTCTCGACGATCCGGCCCGCGTACATCACGGCGATGTAGTCGGCCACGTCCGCGACCACGCCGAGGTCGTGGGTGATCAGGATGAGCCCCATGTTGAGTTCGCGCTGGAGCTCGGCCAGCAGGTCCATCACCTGGGCCTGGACGGTCACGTCGAGGGCGGTGGTGGGCTCGTCCGCGATGATCAGCGAGGGTTCCAGCGCCATCGCCATGGCGATCATGATGCGCTGGCGCATGCCGCCGGAGAACTGGTGCGGGTAGTTCCCGATGCGTTCCTTCGCGGCCGGGATGCGGACCCGGTCCATCAGCTCGATGGCCTTGCGCCTGGCGTCCTTGCGGGACATCCCGCGGTGCACGACGAACATCTCGCCGAGCTGGTCCCCCACGCTGAGCACGGGGTTGAGCGACGAGAGTGCGTCCTGAAAGATCATGGCCATCTCCTGGCCGCGGACCTTCCGGCGCTCCTCCTTCTTCAGCGTCAGCAGATCGCGGCCCTTGAAGACGATCTCGCCGCCGCTGATCTTCCCCGGCGGCATGTCGAGGATGCCCATGATCGCCTGCGCCGTCACCGACTTCCCGGAGCCGGACTCGCCGAGGACGGCGAGCGTCTCGCCCTCGGCGACCGAGTAGTTGACCCCGTTGACGGCTTTGGCCACCCCGTCCCGGGTGTGGAACTCCACATGCAGATCGCGCACTTCGAGCAACATGGCAGCGGGCTCCTCAGCGCAGCTTGGGGTCGAGGGCGTCGCGCACCGCGTCGCCGAGCATGATGAACGCGAGCACGGTGATCGCCAGCGCGCCGGCGGGCCAGAGCAGCATGTGCGGGGCGTTGCGGACGTAGTTGGCCGCGGCGGAGATGTCGATGCCCCAGGAGACGGCCGGCGGCTTCAGGCCGACGCCGAGGAACGAGAGGGTCGCTTCCAGCGAGATGTACGTACCCAGCGCGATGGTCGTGACGACGATCACGGGGGCGACCGCGTTGGGCGTGATGTGGCGCAGCATGATCCGGGAGTTGGACGCGCCGAGCGCGCGGGCCGCCTGTACGTAGTCGTTCTGTTTGGCGGTGATGACCGAGCCGCGCGCGATGCGGGCGATCTGCGGCCAGCCCAGCAGCACGATGAAGCCGATCACCGGCCAGACGGTGGAGCTGACCACCACGGAGAGGAAGACCAGGCCGCCGAGGACGACCGGGATGCCGAAGAACACGTCGGTGAGGCGGGAGAGGATCGAATCCCACCAGCCGCCGAAGAAGCCGGCCAGCCCGCCCAGGATGCCGCCGAGGATCGATACCCCGATGGTGGAGCAGACGCCCACGGTGACCGACGCTCTGGCCCCGTAGACGGTACGGGTGTAGACGTCGCAGCCCTGCCCGTCGAAGCCGAACGGGTGGCCGGGCTGGGAGCTCTCCTGGGCCTTGGCCAGGTCGCAGCTGAGGGGGTCCTGGTCCGTGATGAGTGACGGCCAGATCGAGATGACCACCAGGAAGAGGATGACCAGGGCGGAGATGATGAAGACCGGGTTGCGGCGCAGGTCGCGCCAGGCGTCGGACCAGAGACTGCGGGGCCGCTCGGCCGGCCCGGTCCCTTCGGGGCCGCCCGGAGTCCGCTCCAGCGACTCCCCTTCCTCGATGGCGAGGTCCATGCCCGCTCCTGCTCCGCCCGCGGAGATCGCTTCGTCCGGCGTCTGCTCAGGCATAGCGGATCCTCGGGTCGAGTACGGCGTACAGGATGTCGACGATCAGGTTGGCCGCCAGGAAGACCAGGACCAGGACGGTGACGAAACCGACGACCGTCTGGGAGTTCTGGCGCAGGATGCCCTGGTAGAGCTGGTAGCCGACCCCGTGGATGTTGAAGATGCGCTCGGTGACGATCGCCCCGCCCATCAGGGCGCCCACGTCCGTACCGATGAAGGTGACGACGGGGATCAGCGAGTTGCGCAGCAGATGCCGGATGACGACCCGGCGTCTGGGGAGGCCCTTGGCGGTGGCGGTGCGGACGTAGTCGGCGCGGGCGTTCTCGGCGATCGAGGTCCGGGTGAGCCGGGTGACGTACGCCAGGGAGACGGAGGCGAGCACCAGCCCGGGGACGAGGAGTTCCTGGAACGGTGCCTCCGGGGAGACGGACGGCTGGATGACTCCCCACTTCACACCGAGGAGGAGCTGGAGCAGCAGGCCGGTGACGAAGGTCGGGATGGAGATGACGACCAGGGTCAGGATCAGCACGGTGGTGTCGACGGGCCTGCCGCGTCGCAGCCCGGTGACGACGCCGAGGGTGATGCCGATGACGATCTCGAAGACGATGGCGATGATGGTGAGCCGGATGGTGATGGGGAAGGCGGTGGCCATCAGTTCGGTGACCTTCTGGCCGTTGAACGCGGTGCCGAAGTTGCCGGTGAAGACATTGACCATGTAGGTGCCGTACTGCTGCAGGACCGGCTTATCGAGGCCGAACTCCGAGCGGAGCTGGGCGGCGGTCGCCGGATCGCACTGGCGGTCGCCGCAGAGACCCGCGATGGGGTCACCCATCACGTTCACCATGAGGAAGATCAGCAGCGTGGTGCCGAAGAAGACCGGGATCATCTGCAGCAGGCGCCGGATCACATAACGTCCCATGAGGACTCCGTGGTCTCGGGGGTCGGTTGCCCGGGGATGGGGAAGCCGGGTGACCGGTGCGGCTCGGCGCACCCGCCACCCGGCCGGAGGGGTTACTTGACCTTGATCTGCTCGTACACCGGGACGCTGAACTGGTTCAGCGCGACGTCGGTGATCCGGTCCGAGTAGCCGGCGCTGCCGTTCTGGTACCAGAGCGGGATGACGGGCATCTGGTCGGCGAGGACCTTCTCCGAGTCCTGGAAGGTGGTGACGGCCTTGGCCCGGTCGGACTCGGCGTTCGCCTTGTCGATCAGGGAGTCGAACTTCTTGCTGCTCCACTTGCCGTCGTTGGACGAGGCGTCGGTGTAGTAGAGGGGCTGCAGGAAGTTCTGGATCAGCGGGTAGTCCATCTGCCAGCCCGCGCGCCAGGCACCGGTGAGCTTCTGCTGGGAGACCTGGCTGCGGAAGTCGGCGAAGGTGCCGACCGGGGAGCCGACGCAGGCCTTGTTGTTCCCCATCACCTTGTTGATGCTGTTGCAGACGGCGTCGACCCACTCCTTGTGCGAGCCGCTGTCCGCGTTGTACGAGATCTTCAGCTGGCCGCCGGGGATGCCGCCGCCCTCCTGGATCAGCTTCTTGGCGCCCGCCGCGTCGTATTCGCACGGGGAGCCGCACAGCCCCTCCTTGAAGCCGCCGTCCGCGCCGAGGACCGGGGAGGTCCAGTCCGATGCGGGGGTGCGGGTCTTCTGGAAGATCTGGTCGGTGATCTGGGCGCGGTTGATCGCCATCGACAGGCCCTGCCGGACCTTGATCCCGCCGGGGGTGTCCCACTTCTTGTCGTAGAAGGGGAAGGCGAGGGTCTGGATGATGCCGGCCGGGGTGTTGATGTACCGGTCGCCGAGGTCGGCCTTGACGTTCTTGAGCTGCGAGGCCGGTACGTCGTCGACGAGGTCGAGGTTGCCCGCGATGAGGTCGGTGTAGGCCGTGTTGTTGTCGGTGTAGACCTTGAGGTCGATGCCGCCGTTCTGGGCCTTGTCGTCACCGGGGTACTTGTCCCACTTGCGCAGGCTCATCGAGGAGCCCTTGGTGTACTTGTCGATGGTGTACGGGCCGTTGCCGACGGGCTTGGAGAGCCAGCCCGCGTGGTCGGTGAAGAAGGACTGCGGCAGCGGGGCGAAGGCCGGGTAGCCCAGGGTGTCGGGCCAGAGCGAGAACTTCTGCGACAGCTTCACCGTGAAGGTCATGGGATCGACGACCTTGAGCCCGGAGAGTGTCCCCGCGGTGGCCTTGCCGGACGAGGGGTGGACCTTGTCGTAGCCGTCGATGTACCCGAAGAAGTAGGCGTTCTTCTGATTGTTCTTCAGCAGGGCGCCGTAGTTCCAGGCGTCCACGAAGGACTTCGCGGTGATCTTCTCGCCGTTGCTGAAGGTCCAGCCGTCCTTCACCGTGACGGTGAAGTTCTGCGAGTCGGTCGATTCGATCTTGTCGGCGAGCATGTTCGTGGCCGCGCCGGTCTTCGGGTCGTACTTCTTGAGGCCCCGGAAGACCATGTCGAGGACCTTGCCGCCCTGGACCTCGTTGGTGTTGGCGGGCTCCAGGGGGTTCTGCGGGTCCCCCCAGGAGGAGCTCACGATCCCATCGGCGCCACCACCACCGCCGCTGCCGCCCCCACCGCCGCAGGCCGTCGCCGCCAGGGCCACGGCCATCGCGCATGCGGCCCATTTGGCCTGTGTGGCTCCGCGCATGGAATGCCTCCTCGTAATGCCACGACTTACTTGGAGTCAAATATCACCGTTTGAACCATCTTGTGCACGTCTGCCCCACCCATCCGGGTGCCGGGTGTTCGGGCCGCCGACGCCGAACGTCCCCGCCGGGCTCCGGGCGGGGGCGTTCGGCGCGCACCCGCCCTGTTCGGGCGCGCACGCAACGGACCCCGTGGAAGCCCGAACAGGCTTCCACGGGGTCCGAAACGATCGGAGCGTTCAGCGGGGCATCAGGCCGCGCCGACCACGTCCTTCTCCTCGGCGAAGTGGCACGCCGACTCGTGCGCCGCCGGGGTGTCAACGGACTTGAAGCGCTCGGGGACCGCGAGCAGCGGAACCTCCGTGGCGCACTTGTCCTCGGCCTTCCAGCAGCGGGTGCGGAAGCGGCAGCCCGACGGCGGGTTCGCCGGCGAGGGGACGTCACCGGTGAGGATGATCCGCTCGCGGCGCTCACGGGCATCCGGGTCCGGAACGGGGACCGCCGACAGCAGCGCCTGGGTGTAGGGGTGCGTCGGGTGCTCGTAGATCTGCGTGTCCGTACCGATCTCGGCCATCTTGCCGAGGTACATGACGCCGACCCGGTCCGAGATGTGCCGGACGATCGACAGGTCGTGCGCGATGAAGAGGTAGGAGAGGTTGAACTCGTCCTGCAGCTTCTCCATCAGGTTGATGACCTGCGCCTGCACCGACACGTCGAGCGCGGAGACCGGCTCGTCGCAGATGATGATCTCGGGGTTGAGCGCGAGGCCGCGGGCGATGCCGATGCGCTGGCGCTGACCGCCGGAGAACTGGTGCGGATACCGGTTGATGTACTCCGGGTTCAGACCCACGACATCGAGCAGGTCCTGCACCTTGCGGCGCCGGTCGCCCTTCGGGGCCACCTCGGGGTGGATGTCGTAGGGCTCCCCGATGATGTCGCCGACCGTCATCCGCGGGTTCAGCGAGGTGTACGGGTCCTGGAACACCATCTGGATGTTGCGGCGGACCGCCTTCAACGCCCGGCCGGACAGCTTGGTGATGTCCTGGCCCTTGAAGAAGACCTCGCCGGCCGTGGCCTGCTCCAGCGTCATCAGGAGCTTGGCGACGGTGGACTTGCCACAGCCGGACTCGCCCACGATGCCGAGCGTCTCGCCCTGGAACAGGTCGAACGAGATGCCGTCCACGGCCTTGACCGCGCCGATCTGCTTCTTGAACAGGATGCCCTGGGTCAGCGGGAAGTGCTTGACCAGGTTGCGGACCTGAAGAATCGGTTCGCCCTGCTGCACCGGCGCCTCGATGGCGGCAACGGCATCCGCCTCGGTGACGGCGTCGACCGTCTCCACTTCGGTGACGTTCGGGGTGGCGTCCACGGTCTTCTTGCTGATGTCAGCCATGGATCGTCTCCTTCCAGAAGTGGCAGGCGCTGCCGCGGCCGACCAGCTCGGTGCCGTCCTGCTCGGTCACCGGGCGCAGGGCCGGGGTGTCCGTACGGCAGATGTCCTGCGCCATCGTGCAGCGCGGGTTGAACGCACAACCCGTCGGCACGTGGAGCAGGTTGGGCGGCAGACCCTTGATCGCGAAGAGCTCCTGGCCCTTCTGGTCCAGCCGCGGGATCGACGCCAGCAGACCCTTGGTGTACGGGTGTGCCGGGCGCTTGTAGATCTCGTGGACCGGGGCGGTCTCGACGATCCGGCCCGCGTACATCACGGCGATCTTGTCCGCGACGTCGGCGACGACACCGAGGTCGTGCGTGATCAGGATGAGGCCCATGTTGTACTCGCGCTGGAGCTCCGCGAGGAGGTCCATCACCTGGGCCTGGACGGTCACGTCGAGCGCGGTGGTCGGCTCGTCCGCGATGATCAGGTCCGGCTCCAGGGCCAGCGCCATGGCGATCATGATGCGCTGGCGCATACCGCCGGAGAACTGGTGCGGGTAGTCGCCGACGCGCGCCTTGGCGGCCGGGATCCGCACCCGGTCCATCAGCTCGATGGACTTGATCCGGGCGTCCTTCTTGGAGAGCCCCTGATGCACCCGGAACATCTCGCCGAGCTGGTAGCCGACGGAGAGGACGGGGTTCAGTGAGGAGAGCGCGTCCTGGAAGATCATCGCGATCTTCTGGCCGCGGATCTGCCGGCGCTCCTCGTTGGACATCTTGAGCATGTCCTGGCCGCGGAAGAGGATCTCGCCCTGCGGGATGCTGCCGGGCGGCATGTCGAGGATGCCCATGATCGCCTGAGCGGTCACGGACTTGCCGGAGCCGGACTCGCCGAGCACGGCGAGGGTCTCACCGGCGTTCACGGAGTAGTTGACCCCGTTGACCGCCTTGGCGATGCCCTCCTGGGTGTGGAACTCCACGTGCAGGTCGCGGACTTCGAGCAGAGGCCCGGTGTGGTCGTCCTCGCCACGCTGGCCAGGGACGACCGGCTTGGTATCGATGGTGCTCACGTACGTCTCCCTCAGCGCAGCTTGGGGTCAAGGGCGTCGCGCACCGCGTCGCCGAGCATGATGAACGCCAGCACGGTGATGCTCAGAGCGGCTGCGGGGAAGAACAGCACGTGCGGATCGTTGCGGATAACACCCGAGGCGGTCGAGATGTCGATGCCCCAGGAGATCGTCGGGTCCTGAAGACCGATACCCAGGTAGGACAGGGTGGCCTCGGCTCCGATGTAGCCGCCGAGCGCGATCATCGAGACGACGAGCAGCGGTGCCAGCGAGTTGGGCAGCACGTGCCGCATCAGGATCCGCCAGGTTCCCGCGCCGAGCGCCCGGGCCGCCTGGATGTAGTCGGCCGAGCGGATGGAGATGACGGAACCGCGCATGATGCGGGCCGACTGCGTCCAGCCGAGGAAGACCATCGACAGCACGACGACCCAGACCTTGCGCTCGGTGAAGGCGTTCAGGACGACCATGCTGCCGAGCAGGAAGGGGATGCCGAAGAAGATGTCGACGATGCGCGAGAGCAGCGCGTCCATCCAGCCGCCGAAGTAACCGGCCACCATGCCGACCAGACCACCGAAGACCGCGGTCAGCAGCGTCACGGAGACACCGACGGTGACCGAGGCGCGAGCGCCGTAGACCACACGGGTGTAGACGCTGCGGCCCTGGTTGTCGTAGCCGAACCAGTCCGCCTGGAAGAAGTGCGAGTAGTTCGGCGGCGTCAGGAAGTGGTGCGTCAGGTCGCCGTCGCGCGGAGAGACCTCGGTGAGGAGGCCGGGGGCCGCCACGACGACCAGGATCAGCAGGATCAGCACGGACGAGATCACGAAGAGCGGGTTGTGCCGCAGGTCCCGCCAGGCGTCCGACCACAGGCTGCCGGCGCGCTCCGCCTTCTGCGCCTTCGGTGTCTTGTCGACGTCCTCCGGGGCGGCCTCGGGCGCGGTGAGAGTGTCAGGCATACCGGATCCTCGGGTCCAGGACCGCGTACAGCAGGTCGACGAGCAGGCTGGTGATGAGGAAGACGAGGACAATCACGGTCACTACACCGACGACGGTCGCGCCCTCACGGCGGGACAGTCCCTGGTAGAGCAGATTGCCGACGCCCTGCACATTGAAGATGCCCTCGGTGACGATCGCGCCGCCCATCAGCGTGCCCAGGTCGGTGCCGAGGAACGTGACGACGGGGATGAGGGAGTTGCGCATCAGGTGCACGCCCACCACGCGGCGCCGGGGCAGGCCCTTGGCGACGGCGGTGCGCATGTAGTCGGCGCGCAGGTTCTCCACGATCGAGGTCCGGGACAGTCGCGCCACGTACGCGAGGGACAGTGACGCCAGCACGAAACCGGGCAGCAGGAGCTGGGTGAAGTCGGTGTCGTCCTGGACCGAGGGGGTCACCCAGCCCAGGCCCGTCGCGAACGTCTCCCGAAGGACGTAGGCGAGCACGAAGACCGGAACCGAGATGACGAGCAGGGTGAAGACCATCACCAGGGTGTCGACGAGGCGCTTCGCGCGCAGGCCGGCGAGCACACCCAGACCGATGCCGAGCACGACCTCGATGGCGAACGCCACCGTGGTCAGGCGCAGGGTCGCCGGGAAGGCGATGGACATCGAGTCGCTGACCGCACGCCCGGTGTAGGTGGTACCGAAGTTGAAGTGGACCAGGTTGACCAGGTAGTTCCAGTACTGGTGCCACAGCGGCAGATCGAGCCCGTACTGATGACGCAGGGCAGCTACCTGCGCCGGGTCGGCTGCCTTCTCTCCCCACAGTGCCCTGATGGGATCGCCGGGCAGGGCATACACCATGTAGAAGATGAGAAAGGTGGTTCCCAGGAATACCGGGATCATTTGGAGCAGTCGTCGTGCGACATAACGCCCCATCATGCCTCCATGTAAATCGCAGACGCAGCCGACGGTGACGTCCCGGACTCATCCACGAGTCCGAGGCCCGCCCCCGCCGGCTGCTGACGCTCCAGGGTGGCGCCGCCGCGGGCGGCGCCTACCCGAAACAGTCCCGAGTGGTTACTTGGTCGCCTTGACCTTGATGGTGTTGTAGATCGGCGAACCGTCCTGGCCGAACTCCACCGTGCTCACGTTGTTGGAGTGGCCACCGTTGACGTTGTAGTACCAGAGCGGGATCGACGGCATGGAGTTGACCAGGGACTTCTCGGCGTCCTGGTACAGCTTCACGGACTCGTCCAGCGTCTTGGCCGAGTCGGCCTTCTTCGTCAGGGCGTCGAAGTCCTTGTTGGAGTAGCCACCCTGGTTGCCCGCCGCACCCGTGCCGTACAGGTCACGGAGGAAGTTGGCGTTGACCGGGTAGTCGAGCACCCAACCGGAACGGTAGATGGACTTGACCTGCTTGGCGTCACGCGCCTTCAGGTCGGCCTGGAAGTCGACCTTGGCGTCGCCGACGCAGTCGACACCGGTGGCCTGGCGGATGCTGTTGCAGACCGCGTCGACCCAGTCCTTGTGACCACCGTCGGTGTTGTACTGGATGGAGATCTTGTTACCCGGGACGCCGCCACCCTCCTTGATGAGGGCCTTGGCCTTCGCCGGGTCGAACTTCGTCACGTCGCCGGCCGCGCCGTCCTGGTAACCCAGGACGCCCTTGGCGACCCAGCCGGTGGCCGGGGTGCGCAGGCCGTTGAGGACCGTCTTGGTGATCGTGGCACGGTCGATCGCCATGGACAGACCCTGGATGACCTTGGGGTCGACGTCCTTCCACTGCTTCGAGTAGTAGGCGATACCGATCGTCGTGATGGCCGAGTACGGCTTGTTGACGGCGCGGTCGCCCAGGTCCTGCTGGAAGTTGGGCAGCGAGGCGGTCGGGATCTGGTCGACCACGTCCAGCTTGTCCGAGCGCAGGTCCGCGTAGGACGCCTCGGGGGTGGTGTAGTTCTTGAAGATCACGCCACCGTTCTGCGCGGCGTTGTCACCCTTGTACTTGTCGTACTTGGCGACCTCGATCTGCTTCTTGTGCTCCCACTTGACGAACTTGTAGGCGCCGTTGCCGATCGGGTGCTCGCCCGCGGCCTTCGGGTCCTTGTAGAAGGACGCCGGGAGCGGCGAGAAGACCGTGTACGCCAGCTTGTACTCGAAGTACGGCAGCGTGCTGGTGAGCTCGATGGTGAAGGTGGTGTCGTCGACGACCTTCAGACCGGACATGGTCTCGGCCTTCGCCGCGCCCTTCTCCGGGTGGACATCGGAGTAACCCTTGATGTCCGAGAACCAGGAGGCGTTCTGCTGGGCGTTCTTGGTGTTGGCGTCCCAGTTCCACGCGTCGACGTAGGACTTGGCGGTCACCGGGGTGCCGTCGTGGAAGGTCCAGCCGTCCTTGAGCTTGACGGTGAACGTCTTCGAGTCGGACGTGGTGACGGACTCGGCGTTCTCCATCACGATCTTGCCGCTGGCGTCGTAGTCGACGAGCTGGGCGAAGACCGACTTGATGACGTCGGAGCCGTACGACTCCATGACGTTGGCGGGCTGCAGGGCGTTCTGCGGTTCGCCGGAGGCCATCGTGACGATGCCCTTCGGGTCCCACTTCTGACCGGCGTCGTCGCTGCCCGAATTGTTGTCGTTACCGCCACCACAAGCCGTCGCGGCCAGGGCGATGAATGCCGCTCCCGCGACCCACTTGGCGCTCTTGGCACCACGCATGGGTTTCCTCCTCATGAGTCCACTTTTGACTACAAGAAGGGCACTGGAGTGATCCACCGACACCCCTGACGGTGATCGTTTCAGTGCCCCTAGTGTGCTCGTGAGTCGGCACTCCCCACAGTGCGTGACCCATTGACCCGAGCTCAATGGAGCCAACTATTAAGTACGCCCGGGCTGTAAACCACACTTAAAGGGTCTCGGTTTGACAACATCAGCTGGGCGTGGTTGACCGAAATCCGGACAAAGTGATCCCAGACAGACACCCCCGAAACGGACCGTTAACACATGTTCCGGAGAGCGACATCCGATATCCGGACACCCCGGACAGAAAACCGGGTTGACGAAAAGGCCCGGGCCCCCACAGTGTCTGCGGGGGCCCGGGCCCTGTGTCAATGGGTCGTACGAGGTCAGCGCTTGGCGCGCGACGCGGCGCGGCCGCGCTCCTTCTGGTCCAGGACGACCTTGCGGATACGCACGGTCGCCGGGGTCACCTCGATGCACTCGTCCTCACGGCAGAACTCGAGGGACTGCTCGAGCGACAGCTTCCGGGCCGGCACCACGTTCTCCGTGGTGTCCGCGGAGGCGGCACGCATGTTGGTGAGCTTCTTCTCCTTGGTGATGTTCACGTCCATGTCGTCGGCGCGGGAGTTCTCGCCGACGATCATGCCCTCGTAGACCTCGGTGCCGGCCTCGGTGAAGATGACACCGCGCTCCTGGAGGTTGACCATCGCGAACGGGGTCACCGAACCCGCGCGGTCCGCGACCAGCGAACCGTTGTGACGGGTGCGCAGCTCGCCGAACCACGGCTCGTGGCCCTCGAAGATGGAGTGCGCGATGCCCGTACCGCGGGTCTGCGTCAGGAACTCCGTACGGAAGCCGATGAGGCCGCGGGACGGGACGATCCACTCCATGCGGACCCAGCCCGAACCGTGGTTCGTCATCGTCTCCATGCGGCCCTTGCGGGTCGCCATCAGCTGCGTGATCGCACCGAGGTGCTCCTCGGGGGAGTCGATCGTCATGCGCTCGATCGGCTCGTGCGTCTTGCCGTCGATCTGCTTGGTGACGACCTCCGGCTTGCCGACCGTGAGCTCGAAGCCCTCACGGCGCATCTGCTCGACGAGGATGGCGAGCGCGAGCTCACCGCGGCCCTGGACCTCCCAGGCGTCGGGACGCTCGGTGTCCAGCACGCGCAGCGAGACGTTACCGATCAGCTCGCGGTCCAGACGGTCCTTCACCTGGCGGGCGGTGACCTTGTGGCCCTTGCCGCCCTTGCCGACCAGCGGCGAGGTGTTCGTACCGATGGTCATCGAGATGGCCGGCTCGTCGACCGTGATCAGCGGCAGCGCGATCGGGTTCTCGGGGTCGGCCAGCGTCTCGCCGATCATGATGTCCGGGATACCGGCGATCGCGCAGATGTCGCCCGGGCCCGCCTTCTCGGCCGGCTTGCGGGTGAGCGCCTCGGTCATCAGGAGCTCGGTGATGCGGACACTGGACATCGTGCCGTCACGCTTGATCCAGGTGACGGTCTGGCCCTTGCGCAGCTCACCCTGCTCGACGCGGCAGAGCGCGATACGACCGAGGAAGTTGTCGGCGTCCAGGTTGGTGACGTGGGCCTGCAGCGGCGCCTCGTCGTCGTACTCCGGGGCCGGGACGTGCGACAGGATCGTGTTGAAGAACGGCTCCAGGTTCTCGCTGTCGGCCGGGACGGTGCCGTCCTCGGGCTTGGTCAGCGAGGCGACGCCGTCACGGGCGCAGGCGTAGACGATCGGGAACTCGATCTGGTCCTCGTCCGCGTCCAGGTCCAGGAACAGGTCGTACGTCTCGTCGACGACCTCGGCGATCCGGGAGTCCGGGCGGTCCGTCTTGTTGATGCAGAGGATGACCGGCATCTTCGCGGCGAGCGCCTTGCGCAGCACGAAGCGGGTCTGCGGGAGCGGGCCCTCGGAAGCGTCGACGAGCAGCACGACCGCGTCCACCATCGACAGACCGCGCTCGACCTCGCCGCCGAAGTCGGCGTGGCCGGGGGTGTCGATGATGTTGATCGTGATCGGGTCCCCGCCGTCCTTGGGGTGATACTTCACCGCCGTGTTCTTGGCGAGGATCGTGATGCCCTTCTCACGCTCCAGGTCGTTCGAGTCCATCATGCGGTCGTCGAGGTGCTCGGCGGCGTGCGCGGCGAAGGCGCCGGCCTGCTTGAGCATGGCGTCGACCAGCGTGGTCTTGCCGTGGTCGACGTGGGCGACGATGGCTACGTTACGGATGTCGTGGCGCGTGGGCATGGGTGGCTTGCGCTTCTCTCGGATCGTGGGATCAGGCGTCTTAGTCGGTCTCAAGTCCTCGTACGCCCGCCGGGCGGACGCGCCACGGCTACTCCCCATGGTACGGGGCTGGCGCCGGGGCGGCTTCCCGGGCAAGTGTTACCGGCCGCTCGCAGGCTGCCGCGGCGGCGCTGCGCGGCCCGCGCCGGAGGCACGCCCGCGCCCGGGAGAACCCTTCACCCACGGGCGGCTCGGTGGTCCGAAGCACTCCAGTTCATGACATGTCCGACGGTGCACCCGCCCTTCGCCGTACCCGTGCGGGAGCGGTGGCCGGCCCGTCCCGGCCGGCCGGGGGGTGCTGTACCCCACACGCGGGCCGCGTCGCGGACGCCGTACGCGCGGTCCGCCCGGTGTTTCCGTCCTCGTGGCCATCTCTTCCGACGAGGTTCACGGGAGCCGTGATCACCCTCCCCCGGAAGGGAGGGCTCCTGCACGGTTCCGAACAGCTTCAGAGGTGGGGCTCCGAAGCTGCGGCTCTGAGACAGGGCCCCGAGGTGGGGGCTCGGAGTTGGGGCTCCGAGTGAGGCCCGCGGAGTTGGGGCTCCGGATGAGGCTCAGAGAGGGGAGGGAACAAGCGGCCGGGGATCGGTGAGGGAGAGCGGCTACCCGGGTCGACGGGTGATCACGACCTTGCCCGCCGGGGGTCCCGGCGGGCAAGGGGGTTGAGCCTTTTCTGAGCTTCCTCTGAGGTTCTGACCTGCTACTTCTTACGATTGGCCGGAGAACCGGCCGCTTGCGGCTTCTTGAAGCCGATGTCCTGGTATTGCGGGGCGCCGAAGCCGAAGGCACCGACGTTCACGAGCTTCCTGTCGGTGGCCACCAGCTGCGGGCGCTGATACAGCGGAATCGATCCGGCGGCGGCCCAGATCCGGGCGTCCGCCTGGCGCATCAGGTCACGGGCCGTACCCTCGTCGAGCTCGGAGGCCGCCTGGTCGAAGAGCTGGTCGATGTGGTCCGTGCCGACGCGGGTGTAGTTCTGCTCGACGAGCAGCGAGCCGTCCGTGGCGGGCACCGGCTTGGCGAAGATCGGACGGTCGTCGGTCGCCGGGTAGGCGGTGGCGGGCCAGGAGTACAGCGCCAGGTCGTAGTTGCCGGAGGCGACGTAGTCCTTGAAGTAACCGGCGTCGGGGACCTTGGTGATCTCCGTGCGGATGCCGATCGAGTCGAGCATGGCCGAAATCTTGTCCCCGACGGTCCGCAGCGACTCCGAGCCGGGACCGGACGGAAGGACAAAGCGCAAGGTCAGCGCCTTGCCGTCCTTACCGAGGGGGCCGCGGACGGGCTCGGCGGCGCCGGCCGGGGCGGCCGGGGCGGCGGTGCCCGCGGGGGCGTAGGCACCGGCGACGCCGCCCGGCCCGCGGTCCTGGGCGGTGATCTTCGCGCGGACTCCCTGGAGAGCGGCGGTACCGCCCTCCGCCTCGGCGGCGTTCCTCGCCACCGCGCGGGCGTCCTCGAAGTTTCCGGCCTGGCGCAGCAGGGCGGCGCTCTGGACCGCGGCGGCCGGGGCGGGGGCGAGGACGTGGACGGCGGGGCTTTCGCCCTCGACGACGACCGGCTCGCTGTCGTCGCCCGGCTTGCCGTCGCTCCGGTCGGCCCTCGCGGCCTCCTCCGCCTTCTTCGCCTTCTCCTCCTTCTCGGGCTTCTCCGCCTTGTCGGCCTTCGTGTCCTTCTTCTTCTCGCCCTCGCTGCCCGCCTTCGTGCCGTCGCGCTTCTTCAGCGCTCCGTCCCGCGTCCAGCCGGCATCGGCCAGCAACGCCTCCGCCTCCCCGGTGTCCTGGTCGCCCAGCGCCCCGCTGCTGTCCTGGTAACCGGGCTGACCTGCCAGCGCCAGGTGGCTGCCGAGCGGGTCGGCGGGCAGGCCGAGCGGGCTCAGCACGGCATCGGCGAGCTCCCTGCGGTTCAGCGCGCGGGCGACGGCGCGGCGTACCCGGTCGTCGGCGAGCGGCCCGGACTCGCCGTTCAGCGCCAGCTGGGTGTAGGCGGGCTCCAGTGATTTGCGTACGGCGTAGGCGCGCAGCTTGTCCTGCTGGACCGCGTACGTCTCGGCGGCGGCCCGGATCTTCTCCCTGGCCACCCGGGCGGCTGCGGCCGCCTTCTCGTCGGAGCCGTGCGCCAGGGCCCAGGAACGCAGCGCGGCGGCCGGCCCGGCCTCGGAGCCCGGGCCGCCGGTCAGCGACTGACCGCCGCCCGGGAGGTCGCGCCCCGCGGCCACGATCCGCCGGGCCGCCGCCGCGTCGATGTCGGCGACGTCGACCTTGCCCTCGACCAGCGCCGTGGCCCGGTCCTGCGGCTTGACCGCCCGGAAGACGAGCGAGTCGAGTTTGGCCGCGCTGCCCCACCAGCGCGGGTTGCGGACCAGCGTGACGGTGCCCGCCGACTTGTCCACGCTGCGCAGCCGGAACGGTCCCGCGGTGGCTTTGAGCGTGGTCCGCGCGGCGTCGTTGAAGGCGTCCGGGGAACTGGTCATCTCCTTGGGGTACAGCGGGGAGAAGAGGGAGCGCCAGTCCGCGTAGGGCTTGGCGAAGGTGACCCGGACCTCCAGGTCGTCGGCGCCGCGCTCGATCCGCTCGATCCGCTCGTAGCCGGCGTTGCGGGCAGTCCAGAAGGCCGAGTCCTTGCCGCTGAGCGCACGCCACTGGGCGACGAAGTCGGGGGCCCCGATCTCCCGGCCGTCGCTCCAGACCGCCTGCTGGTTGAGCCGGTAGACGACGACCTGCTTGGGCTCCCGCTCGACGATCTTCGCGGACTCCAGATAGTCCGGGTTCATCCGCGGGGTGCCCGTGGCGTCGAGCGGGAAGAGCGTCGGCAGCAGGGCACCGGTGATACGCGTGGTGGCCGCGTCGGAGTCCGCCTGGAAGGCGTTGAAGGTGACCGGCATCGCGTCGATCGCCCAGTTGACCGTGCCGCCCTCGGTGACCTGGCTCCGGCCCGCGGGGGCGATGTCCTGCGGGACGACGGTGGCGCCGGTGGCCGCCTTGTCCGAACTGCTGCACCCGGCGAGCACGGGAACCGTGAGCACACCCGTGACCAGGAGCGCGAGGGAGCGGTGCTTTCGGATCGTCCCGCGCGGGACGCCGACGTGGGACATGGCTGATACCTCCGGGGCCGGCCCGGTCCACCCGTAGTGGAATGGACTGGATGATGCATCTTTAGTGGCATTTGCAGTTGATCACACTGATTCCGCTCCCCCACTGAAGGCGCTCACGCGCGAGAGACGGCGCCGACACGACGTACGGGCCCCGAACCTCACCCGCGCGGAGCAGCCGCGGACGAAGCCGGGCGGTCCGCTCCCTTCCCAAAGGGGATGTGACGCGCGACACTCGCATGCGCATGAGCATTGCCGCCCGCGACCGCGGAGGTGAGAGCAAGTCATGTCATTGCAGGACGAGTTGACCGCTGTTCAGCGCTGTATCGACGAGCTGGCCCGTACCGTCGGCCGGCTGGAGCGGAGCCTTGCGCACCTGCGCGCGGCCGAAGCCGCTCCGCATCCGCCCGGAGCTGCCTGCGGTACCGACCCCGTCGACGGCGTCATCACGATCACCGAGGCGCCGTACGACGCCACCCTGTGGACGGACTCCGACGACGAGGGTCTGGGCGTCCGCGGCAGGCATGCCCCCTAGGAGGGTTCCTTGGCCACCGGTACGGAACCAGATACGGAACCAGTCCGGCGCGGTGAACCGGGACGGCGCGGCGCTCGCGCCCGCCCGTCCGGTGTGCACGAGGCGTCGCGGGCCGCCATCGCCGCCCGCCATCTGCGCACCGACCGCTGGTGGCTCGCCCCGGCGGCGACCGCGGGCGGGCTCCTCGCCTTCATCGTCTACTCGACGTGGCGGGCCTTTTCGAACGCCGACTACTACGCCGCCCCGTACGTGTCGCCGTTCTACTCGCCCTGTCTGGCCGACAACTGCGCCCCCATGCGGCACGGTCCGAACTGGGAACTCTTCGGCAGCTGGTGGGGCCTCTCCCCCGCCCTGCTGATCCTGATCTTCCCGCTCGGCTTCCGGCTGACCTGCTACTACTACCGCAAGGCCTACTACCGGGGCTTCTGGGCATCGCCCCCCGCCTGCGCGGTCGCCGAACCTCATACGGCGTACACCGGCGAGACCCGCTTCCCGCTGATCATGCAGAACATCCACCGGTACTTCTTCTACGCCGCGGTGCCGGTCGCCGGGATCCTCACGTACGACACCGTGCTCTCCTTCCGCGACGAGCACTACGCCTGGGGCCACATGGGCCTCGGCTCCCTGATCTTCCTGGCCAACATCACGCTGATCTGGGCGTACACCCTCTCCTGCCACTCCTGTCGGCACATCATCGGCGGCCGGCTGCGGCACTTCTCCAAGCACCCCGTGCGCTACCGGCTCTGGGGCTGGGTGGGCCGGCTGAACGCCCGGCACATGCTGCTCGCCTGGGCCTCCCTGATCAGCGTGGCGCTCGCCGACTTCTACGTGTACCTCGTCGCCTCCGGCGCCTTCGACGATCCGAGGTTTTTCTGAATGACAGAGCTCGAACGACAGCAGTGGGACGTCGTCGTGGTCGGTGCCGGAGGCGCCGGGCTGCGCGCCGCCATCGAGGCGCGGGAGCGCGGAGCCCGTACCGCGGTCATCTGCAAATCGCTCTTCGGCAAGGCGCACACGGTCATGGCGGAGGGCGGGATCGCCGCCTCCATGGGCAATGTGAACTCCGGGGACAACTGGCAGGTGCACTTCCGCGACACCATGCGCGGCGGGAAGTTCCTCAACCAGTGGCGGATGGCGGAGCTGCACGCCAAGGAGGCGCCGGACCGGGTCTGGGAGCTGGAGACCTGGGGTGCGCTCTTCGACCGGACGCCGGACGGGAAAATCTCCCAGCGCAACTTCGGCGGCCATGAGTACCCGCGGCTCGCACACGTCGGGGACCGTACCGGCCTCGAACTGATCCGCACCCTCCAGCAGAAGATCGTCCAGCTGCAGCAGGAGGACTACCGCGAGCACGGCCACTACGAAGCCCGGCTGAAGGTCTTCCAGGAGTGCACCGTCACACGGGTGCTCGTGGAGGCCGAGCGGAGCGGGACCGAGGTGCCTCCCGGCCGGGAGCCCGGAGGGCGGGTCGCCGGGACCTTCTGCTACGAGCGCGAGTCCGGCCGCTTCTTCGTCCTGGAGGCCCCCGCGGTCGTCCTGGCCACCGGCGGCATCGGGAAGTCCTTCAAGGTCACGTCGAACTCCTGGGAGTACACCGGTGACGGGCACGCCCTCGCGCTGCTCGCGGGCGCGCCGCTGCTGAACATGGAGTTCGTGCAGTTCCACCCCACCGGCATGGTCTGGCCGCCGTCGGTGAAGGGGATCCTCGTCACCGAGTCGGTGCGCGGGGACGGTGGGGTGCTGCGCAACTCCGAGGGCAAGCGGTTCATGTTCGACTACGTCCCCGATGTGTTCAAGGAGAAGTACGCGCAGTCGGAGGAGGAGGGCGACCGCTGGTACGAGGACCCGGACCACAACCGCCGCCCGCCCGAACTGCTGCCGCGCGACGAGGTCGCCCGCGCCATCAATTCCGAGGTGAAGGCGGGGCGCGGCTCCCCGCACGGCGGCGTCTTCCTGGACGTGTCCACCCGGATGCCGGCCGAGACGATCCGGCGGCGGCTGCCGTCGATGTACCACCAGTTCAAGGAACTGGCGGATGTCGACATCACGGCGGAGGCGATGGAGGTCGGGCCGACCTGTCACTACGTGATGGGCGGAATCGCCGTCGACTCGGACACCGCGGCGACCGTCGGTGTACCCGGTCTCTTCGCGGCAGGCGAGGTGGCCGGCGGAATGCACGGCTCCAACCGGCTCGGCGGGAATTCCCTCTCCGATCTGCTGGTCTTCGGCAGGCGCGCCGGACAGCACGCCGCCGCGTACGCGGGCGGCGCCGGCACGCCACCGGTGGTGGACCAGGAGCAGATCGA
This sequence comes from Streptomyces sp. NPDC058231, assembly GCF_042882275.1. Taxonomy (NCBI): domain Bacteria; kingdom Bacillati; phylum Actinomycetota; class Actinomycetes; order Kitasatosporales; family Streptomycetaceae; genus Streptomyces; species Streptomyces sp. NPDC058231. Next base: position 43,400 of record NZ_JBHVWN010000025.1, read on the forward strand.
CGCGGCAGCGGCGGAGGCACTGCGTCCGTTCAGCGCCGGGGACACCGACGCCACCGGGGGGCCCACGGAGAATCCGTACACCCTCCACCAGGAACTGCAGCAGACGATGAACGACCTGGTCGGCATCATCCGGCGGGCGCCCGAGATGGAACAGGCGCTGGACAGGCTCGCCGGGCTGCGGGAACGGGCTAGCCGCGCCGGGGTCGAGGGGCACCGGCAGTTCAACCCCGGCTGGCACCTCGCTCTGGACCTGCGGAACATGCTGCTGGTCAGTGAGTGCATCGCCCGGGCCGCGCTGGAGCGCACGGAGAGCCGCGGCGGTCACACCCGGGAGGACTGCCCCACGATGGAGCGCTCCTGGCGGCCGGTCAATCTGCTGTGCCGGCCGGCCGGGGACGGAACCGTGAAGCCGGGCGGCCGGATCGAACTCGAACGGAAGACGACCGAACCCATCCGACCGGACCTGCTCTCCCTCTTCGAGAAGGAGGAGCTGGTCAAGTACCTCGCCGAAGAGGAGCTGTACGAGTGAGCGGCTACGAAGCCCGGTTCAGGGTGTGGCGCGGCGACGCCGACGGCGGTGACCTGCAGGACTTCACGGTCGAGGTGAACGACGGCGAGGTCGTCCTCGACATCATCCACCGCATCCAGTCCACCCGGGCCGGCGATCTGGCGGTGCGCTGGAACTGCAAGGCGGGAAAGTGCGGATCGTGCAGCGCGGAGATCAACGGGCGGCCGCGGCTGATGTGCATGACGCGCATGTCGGTGTTCGGCCGGGACGAGACGATCACCGTCACTCCGCTGCGGGCGTTCCCGGTCGTCCGCGATCTGGTGACGGACGTGACGTTCAACTACACCAAGGCACGGGAAGTGCCCGCCTTCGTGCCCCCGGAAGGGGTGAAGGCGGGCGACTACCGGATGCAGCAGGTCGATGTGGAGCGCTCGCAGGAGTTCCGCAAGTGCATCGAGTGCTTCCTGTGCCAGGACACCTGCCATGTGGTCCGCGACCACGAGGAGAACAAGGCGGCATTCGCCGGACCGCGCTTCCTGATGCGCGTCGCGGAGCTGGACATGCACCCCCTGGACGCCGCCGCCGAGTCAGGACTCGACCGGAAGGCGACGGCCCAGGAGGAGCACGGGCTGGGCTACTGCAACATCACGAAGTGCTGCACGGAGGTGTGCCCCGAACACATCAAGATCACGGACAACGCCCTGATCCCGCTGAAGGAACGGGCGGTGGACCGCAAGTACGACCCGCTGGTGTGGCTCGGGAACCGGATCCGGCGCCGGGACGCCGGCTGAGCGGGACCGGCCGGGCAGCTGCCGGGTGAGCGGGGCTCAGCCGAGCAGCTTGACGATCGCCTCCGTGGTGTCCGTCTCGCCCAGCCGCGGGAAGATCTTCTCGATGCTGTTGCGGTGCGCTTCGGCGTCCATGTCGGTGACCGCGTCCGTGACGACGGTGACGTTGTAGCCGTGCTCGTGGGCGCCGCGGGCGGTGGACTCGACGCCGATGCTGGTCGCGATGCCTGTCAGGACGACCTGGGTGACACCGTTGCGACGGAGCTGGAGGTCGAGGTCGGTGCCGTAGAAGGCACCCCACTGCTGCTTGGTGACCACGATGTCGCCCTCACGCCAGCCGACCTCGGCGACGATGTCCGCCCAGTCGGCGGCGGGCTTCTGAGAGCTCGGGGAACCGTCGACGCGACCGGGGGCACCGCCGGTCACACGGACCAGGACGACCGGGAGGCCCTTGGCGCGGAACGCCTCGGCGAGGGTCGCGGACTTGGCGACGATGTCGTCGGCCGGGTGGGCGGTGGGCAGGCCGACGATGCCCTTCTGGAGATCGATGACGACCAGGGCGGTCTTCGGGTCGAGGGTGGTGGCGGTCATGGTGGCGCTCCTCTTGGGGGGTGGTGGGTAGGTGATGCCTGGGATTCAGGTACGGGTGCGCAGGGCGCGGTCGGTGACGGTGAGGACGATCAGCAGCAGTCCGAGCACGACGGCGACCACCGCCATCAGGTGGAGCCCGCCGTCGCTCGCCGACTGCCCGTAGGCGAGGGCGATCAGGCTGGACGCGGTGATCGCCCCGATGTACTGGGCGGTGCGCTGGAGTCCGGCGGCGGAGCCGATGCTCTCGGCCGGCGCGTACTCCTGGACGGCGGCCTGGTTGCTCGTACCGATCAGCCCCTGCGGTATGCCGAAGCAGGCCCCGGCGATCAGCAGCACGACGAGCGGGGTGGAGCCGGAGAGGAACCCGAGCAGGGCGGCGCCGATGGTGAGCAGCACACAGGCCAGCGTGAGCGGGCCGCGGATGCCCTTCGTGCGGGCGCCGAGCAGCGAGCAGACCAGTGCCGCGACCGACATCGGCAGCATCAGCACTCCGGCATGTCCGGACGAGTAGCCACGTGCTTCCTCCAGCCACTGCGTGAATCCGTACATCACGCAGTAGATCAGCAGATAGCCCAGTCCGTGTCGCAGATAGGTGCGGGCGAGCGCGGCGTTGCTCGCCAGCATCCGCAGGTCGATGAAGGGCTGCGGGCGGCGCAGCTGCCACCACACGAGCGCGGCGGTCAGTACGGCAAAGGGGGCGAGCAGCCACCAGACCGGGTGGGAGAGATCGAGCAGGAAGAAGACCAGCACGGTCAGGGCGGTGGAGAAGAGGCCGATGCCGAGCGGGTCCAGGTCGAGCCGGGGGGCACGGCCGTCGGCGGCGCGGCGGCGCGGAGGATCCGCGGGGATCCACAGCAGCGCGCAGGCGAGCGCGATGAGGGCGACGGGCACGTTCACGGCGAAGATGCCGCGCCAGCCGACCACCATGACGAGTACCCCGCCCAGCGTCGGTCCGACGGCGGCGGAGCCGAGCCCGGCGAAGGAGAGCCGGGCCAGGACGGGGCGCGGGGTGGCGCGGCCGATCCGGGCGGACTCGTCACGCAGCACCGCCATGGCGGCCGGGTAGGCGGCCGACGTACCGATGCCGAGCAGCAGCCGGGACACGATGAGCCAGCCGAATGTCGGCGCGAATGTACCGACCAGACCGGATGCGACGACGACGACCAGTCCGGCGAGGAAGACGCGGCGCGGGCCCAGGGCGTCGGCGAGCTTTCCGAGAACGGGCTGGGCGACGGCGCTGGCGAGATAGAGAACCGAGATGAGCCAGGCGGTGTCGGCTGCGCCCATGCCGAAGTGGTGTCCGATCGCCACCAGCGCGGTGGAGATCATGGTGGTGTTGAGCGGGTTGAGCAGCGAACCGAGGAGCAGCGGGGCGGTGAGCCGCGCGCTGAAACCGGGGGTGACGGCGGTGGCGCCGGCACCGGGTCCGACGGTCGGGCCGGCGGTCGTCGCCTGCGGTGCGGGTCGGTCGCCCGCCACCCGCAGCGGAGCCGGCTCGGAGGCGGTCACTTCTCGACCAGGCGATCGAGGAGCACCGTGGCCTCGGCGACCGTTCGGCGTTCGTCGCTGTCGAGCTCGGTGGTGATGACCTCGGCCAGCCAGTTGTGCTTGGCGGCCCGGACGGCGCCGAGCATGACGCGGCCCGCCTCGGTGATGGACATGACCGACTTCCGGCCGTCGGCGGGGTCGGGCGCCCGCTCGACGAGCCCCTGGTCCTCCAGCACGCCGATGGTCAGCCGCATGGACTGGGGCCTCACGTGCTCGGCACGCGCCAGCGCGGCCGTGGTGTCGGAACCCTCCCGGTCCAGCCGGGCCAGCACCGAGCTCTGGGTGGGGGTGAGCAGGCTGTCCGACGAGGTGGAGCGCAGCCGCCGGAGCAGTCTGCTGACGACGGCGGCGAGCTGCGTCGCCACCTGCTCGGCGCTCGGCTCGGTCGGTGCCACTTCGGTCGGTGTCGGTTCCTGCATACCTCCACAGTAAAAGATGCGCAGGCCATCTTGCAAGGTTACCTGTCAATCTCCGTGGCGCCTTGCTCGCGTGCGGCCCGCGATCTAGGGTGAATGCGCTTTCAACAGAAGCATCGGTACGGAAGAAGAAGCGGACGGTCGGTCGGGTGAGCGCCCCAACGGTGTACGACGTCGCGGAGCGGTCGGGCGTCTCGATCGCGACGGTCTCGCGGGTCTATCGCACCCCGGATTCGGTACGCGCCCAGACCCGGGAGCGGGTCCTCGAAGCGGCTCGCGAGCTCGGCTACGTACCCAGCGGCAACGCCCGCGGGCTGGCCAGCCGGACGACCGGGGTCCTCGGGCTCTGCTTTCCCGACTACGCCGATCCCGACGCCGAGGCGGACGCGGCGGACAGCGACGCCGACGACGCGGTGATGCTCTACTCCGACCAGATCATCCGGGGCATGGAACGGGCGGCCCGGCGCCACGGGTACGCACTGCTGATCGCCGCGTCCCTGGAGGGCGGTCCCGAGAGCCTCGTGGCGAAGGTCGCGGGCCGGGTCGACGGTTTCGCGGTGCTGGCACAGACCGTGCCCACCGAGGACCTCGAGGTGATATCGCGACGGCTCCCGGTGGTGATGCTCGCCGGGCCGCGCGAGATCGATCACCTCGACCACATCGTCGTGGCGAACGCCGACGGTGAACGCGAACTGGCCCGCCACCTGATCGAGGACCACGGGCTGCGCAGGCTGGCCTTCATCGGAGGCGAGGTCGAATCGCCTGACGCGGAGGCGCGGTTCCGCGGCTTCCAGCAGGCCTGCCGTGACGCCGGACTCCCGGTGCCGGACGCACCGGACCTGCGGGCGGAGATGATGACGCAGGCCGAGGGCGCCAGGACGGCGGAGGCACTGCTGGACCGGACCGCGGATCTCGGCGAGCACGAACGCCCGCAGGCGATGCTGTTCGCCAACGACCAGATGGCGGTGGGCGCGCTGCGCGCGCTGGAGCGCCGGGGCGTACGGGTACCCGAGGACATCGCCGTGACCGGGTTCGACGGGATCCCGCTGAGCCGGATCGTGCGGCCGTCGCTGACGACCGTACGGCAGCCGATCAGGCAGCTGGGCGAACAGGCGGCCGAACTGCTGGTGCAGCGCCTGCGCGACCGGGAACGCCCTCCGGCCTCCCTCATGCTCCCGGTCTCCCTGGCCCGGCGCGCCAGCTGCGGCTGCGGCTGACCACCCGCCGCGCCGGCCGTGGCTGCGGCTGACCGCCCGCCTCCCGGGCCCGGCGCCCGGGACGGGCCGCGGAGCCGGGCCGACCGGCGGGCCGGGGCGGACCCCGGCGGCCTGGGTGACCCCCGGCGTCCGGGACGGGCCGGATCGGATAGCCGCGGGCCGGGTCAGGCGCCCGCAGGCCGGGCCGGACACCAGGTCAGACCAGGTACCTGGCGAAGAACCGTCGCCGGTTCTCCCGCAGCTCCGCCGTCTCCGCGGCGAGCCCTTCGTGCTCGAAGTGCCCCGCACTCAGCACCTGCAGCTCGCGGGGTCCGGCGAGCGCGTTGTGGACGGCGAACTGCCCGGGCGGCGGTACCGCCGGGTCGAACAGCGCTGCCGCGACCAGCGTGGGAAGTTCCAGCCTCGTGGCGGCCGTCGCCGCATCGAAGTACCGCAGAGCGTCCATGACCTCGGGATGCTCCCGGCGGTACGTACGCACCGACTCGCCGCTGCCGACACACGGCAGCGTGATCCGCAACGGGTGGTTGCCGAACGTGGGCACCGTCAGCTGGGCGGCCCCGAACCGGTCGTCCCACGGCAGCGCCAGCGCGCCGAGCCCGCCGCCGAAACTCTCCCCGAGGTAGCCGAGCCCCGGCCCGCCGGCCCGGCCCCCGGGGGCCGGCTCGGCGACGAGCTCGTGCAGCGCCGACGCCGCGCACCACAGGTCCGCCACGCAGTCGCCGATGACATAGGTGTCGCGGGACTCGATGCCGTGGAGGACATGCTCGTCGGCCACGGCTGGGATGCCCGGCCACAGGCCGCGGCTGCCCATGCCGCGCACGCAGGGCATGATCGCGGCCGACCGGGGCAGCGGCAGGGGTAGATCGGGCCCGGGCTCCTGCCGGCCGCCGTACCCGTGACCGATCACGAATCCGTGTTCCGCGGGCCCCTCGGCGGGCAGTGCGAGCCAGCCACCGATCCGGACCCCGCCCACGGAGGTGAATGTCACACCGTGGATCCGCAGACCGTCCCGCTCCTCCTCCAGCGGGCCGACCTCCGGGTCCGTGGAGACCCCGCGGGCCTCGTCGTGACGGCCACGCCAGAAGGCCGCGAAATCGCCCGGAGCGGCGGGCGCGGGAACACGCAGGAGCTCGTCCGACGTGCAGCCGTAGGACGGATCGAACGGGAAGTCGTGCGCGAACGAAGACATGATCACGAAAATACCGGCCTCCCTCCCCATGCCCGGATCGCGCACGAATCGGTCACATCGGCTTCATATTCACAAACACGCCGTTTACGGTTTTAAAGTTGAACATTCAGATGACTGCATGTTGCACGAGTGTGACCTAGCACCCTCTTGCGCATTCCCGAATATGTGCCGCACAGTGATGTATGCGCTTACAGGCAGCGCATACATCCGGATTGCTCAAGGAGGAGCCCTCCATGTCCCGCACCGTCAGAACGGCCTCGGTCGGCATCGCAGTCGCGCTTGCATTCGGTCTCACCGCGTGCGGCAGTTCCGGTGGCAGCGACGTCGCCGCGGACAAGAAGCAGACGCTCACCGTCTGGGCCATGGGTGCCGAGGGCGAGAAGCTCGCGGATGTGGCGAAGGTCTACGAGAAGTCGCACCCGAACATCACCGTCAAGGTGACGCCGGTCGGCTGGGACGTCGCCCACCAGAAGCTGGTCTCCGCGGCCGCCGCCGGCACCATGCCGGACGTCGCGCAGATGGGCGGCAGTTACATGGGCGAGTTCTCCGAGCTCGGTGTCCTGGACGCGGTGGACACCAAGACCTTCGACAAGAAGGACTTCTTCGCCTCCGGCTGGGACCAGGGCGAGGTGGACGGCACCGCGTACGGCGTGCCGTGGTACGTCGACACCCGCGTGCTCTACTACCGCACGGACCTGGCCGAGAAGGCCGGCATCGACAAGGCTCCGACCAATTGGAAGGAGATGCAGGACCTCGCCACCGCGTACCAGAAGAAGGCGGGTACCAAGTGGGGCCTGTCCATCCAGCCCAGCGGTCTGGACACGGTGCAGAACTTCTACTCCTTCCTGTACTCGGCCGGCGGCGAGATCGTCAACGACAAGGGCGAGGCCGTCATCGACAGCCCGGCCGCGGTCAGGGCGCTCAAGGAGTACGGCTCGTACTTCGACAAGGGCCTCTCCAACAAGTCCGTGGCACCCGGCTACGACGTCGTGAAGGACTTCGGCAACGGCCGCGTCCCCATGTTCTTCGGCGGCCCCTGGCACGTCACCCTGCTCAACGAGGGGCAGCCGCAGATCAAGGGCAAGTGGGCGGTGGCCAACGTGCCCGCCGACAAGTCCTCCGTCTCCATGGCGGGCGGCTCCTCCCTGGTGATCTCCAAGGACAGTGAGCACAAGGCCGCTGCCACGGAGTTCATCAAGTACCTGACCGACGCCAAGGGCCAGGCCGACTGGTACAAGCGCACCAAGGACCTGCCCGCGAACACCGCGGCCTGGACCTCCGGATCGCTCGCCGACGACGCCGGTCTCCAGGTGTTCAAGAAGCAGATGGACACCGCCAAGTCCTCGCCCTCGCTCGCCAAGTGGACCGAGATCACCGACAAGGTCGACCAGGCCATCGCGAAGGTGACCCAGGGCAAGGCTTCCGCCGAGGACGCGCTGAAGACGGCGCAGTCCCAGATCGAAGGCCTCGTGAAGTAGGAGCCATGAGCACCACGACCGGAAAGGCCGCTCAGCCGGCCAAGGTGCAGGCCGGGCCGGGGACCAATGTGTCCCCGGCCGCCGGGCCGCAGGGTCGCCGGGGTCGCAAGAGGGCTTCGATGGGTGTGCAGAACACGGCCGGCTGGCTGTTCTCCACCCCCTTCCTCGTCCTCTTCACCGTCTTCATGGCGTTCCCGATTCTCGCCACGCTGCTGATGAGCTTCACCGACTTCGGGCTGCGCAATGTCACGCACCCGCTGGACGCGAAGTTCATCGGCTTCGAGAACTACGTCAATCTGTTCAGCGACGAGACATTCCTCAAGTCGCTCTTCAACACGGCGTACTTCGTGGTCATCGGCGTCCCCCTGACGATCTTCCTCGGACTGGTCGTCGCGGTGCTGCTGAACAACGGCATCGACCGGGCACGAACGTTCTTCCGGGTCGGCTTCTACGCCCCGGTCGTCACCACGATCGTCGCGGTCGCCGTGGTCTGGCGCTTCGTGCTCGACCCGAGCGACGGGCTGATCGGGGGCCTCTTCACCGAAGTGGGCCTGACGCCGCCGGACTTCCTCGGCTCCGAGACACTGGCCATGCCGTCGATGATCGCCATGGCGGTATGGCGCAACCTCGGCACGGTCATGGTGCTGTTCATCGCCGGTCTGCAGGCCATTCCCACCGAAGTACGGGAAGCCGCGAAGCTCGACGGCGCCGGTGTCTGGAACGAGTTCCGCAGGATCACCGTGCCCTTGCTCCGGCCCACACTGCTCTACGCGACGGTGATCACCACCATCGGTTACCTCAATGTCTTCGAGGAACCGTTCGTGATGACGCAGGGCGGGCCCTCGGACTCGACTCTCACCGTCTCGCTGAACATGTACCGCGAGGGCTTCAACTTCTTCCACATGGGCTATGCGAGCGCCATGGCGTATGTCCTCTTCGTAGTGATCATGGGCATCACTGTGCTCCAGCTCCGACTGCTGAAGGACAACACGAAATGAGCGCCACCCGTGCACCCGGCGCCGTCCCGACGGCGAAGCCGAAGGAGCCGATACGGCCCCAGGCCGTGAAGGGGAACCGGAACCCGAAGCGGCTGCTGATCTACGTGCTGCTCTCGGCCGGCCTGCTGATCATGTCGGCGCCGTTCCTGTGGATGGCCCTCTCGGCCTTCAAGACGTCGAGCGAGCTGTCGGCCAGCCCGCCCGTGTGGATCCCCACTGAGTGGACCCTGGACAACTTCCGGGACCTGCTCGACAAGCTCGATCTGCCGCTGTACTTCATGAACTCCGTCATCGTGGCGGTGCTGGTCACCGTCTCGAACCTGGTGTTCTGCTCGATGCTCGGCTACGCCCTGGCCAAGCTGAGGTTCGTCGGGCGCAACAAGATCTTCGGGGTGGTCCTCGGAGCGCTGATGGTCCCCGGCAACCTGATGCTGCTGCCGCTCTTCGTGCTGATGAGCAAGCTCCACCTGATCGACTCCTACGCGGGTCTCGTGCTGCCGTTCGCAGCCGGAGCCTTCGGAGTCTTCCTGATGCGGCAGTTCATGCAGGCGATCCCGGACGAGCTGCTGGAAGCGGCCCGGATGGACGGCGCCGGCGAGTGGTACATCTTCTGGCGGATCGTGATGCCGCTCGTGAAGCCCGCTCTCGCCACGCTTTCGATCTTCACCTTCCTGGGTTCCTGGAACAACTTCGTCTGGCCGCTGATCGCGACCAACGACCCGGACAAATACACCCTTCCGGTGGCCCTCGCGACCTTCGCGACGGACCCCAACAAGGCCGGCGGCTCCAACGGCATGCTGATGGCCGGAGCCTTCCTGGTCGTGCTGCCCGTGCTGATCCTCTTCATCGCGCTGCAGCGGCACTTCACCCAGGGCATCGCCACGGCGGGCATGAAGTAGCCCGTTCCAAGCACACGTACGAGGCCGCACCCCACATCCCCGCCGGCCACACCCCTTCACGCACCAGAAAGACATTTTGCGATGACTCACACCCAGGTCCCGTTCCCCGAAGGCTTCCTGTGGGGTGCCTCCACCGCCGCCCACCAGATCGAGGGCAACAACACCAACAGCGACTGGTGGGTCAAGGAACACGCCGCGGGCACCCACATCCAGGAGCCCAGCCTGGACGCCTGCGACAGCTACCACCGCTGGCGCGAGGACATGGACGTGCTCGCCGGACTGGGCTTCACCGACTACCGGTTCTCCATCGAGTGGGCGCGCATCGAGCCGGCCGAGGGCCAGTTCTCCCGTGCCGAACTCGCCCACTACCGTCGCATGGTCGAGGGCGCCGTCGAGCGCGGCCTGCGCCCGATGATCACCCTGCACCACTTCACCGTGCCGCAGTGGTTCGAGGCGCGCGGCGGTTGGACCGCCGAGGGTGCGACCGAGCTCTTCGCCCGCTACGCCGCGGCCTGCGCCCCGGTCATCGGCCAGGACGTCAGCCACGTCTGCACGATCAACGAGCCCAACATGATCGCCGTGATGGCCGGTCAGGCCAAGCGGGGCGACAACAGCTTCCCGCCGGCCGGCCTGCCGACCCCGGACGACGAGACCACCCAGGCCGTCATCGCCGCGCATCACGCGGCCGTCAAGGAGGTCAAGGCGATCAACGCCGACATCCAGGTCGGCTGGACCATCGCCAACCAGGTCTACCAGGCCCTCCCCGGCGCCGAGGACGTCACCGCCGCGTACCGCTACCCGCGCGAGGACATCTTCATCGAGGCCGCCCGCGGCGACGACTGGATCGGTGTCCAGTCCTACACTCGCACCAAGATCGGCACCGACGGCCCGATCCCGACGGCCGACGGTGTCGAGCGCACCCTCACGCAGTGGGAGTACTACCCGACCGCTGTGGGCTACGCGCTGCGCCACACAGCCGAGATCGTCGGCAGCGAGGTACCGCTGATCGTGACCGAGAACGGCATCGCGACCGATCAGGACAGCCGTCGCGTCGACTACTACACCGGGGCTCTGAACGAGGTGGCGTCCGCGCTGCAGGACGGCCTCAACATCCAGGGCTACCTGGCATGGAGCGCGCTCGACAACTACGAGTGGGGCTCCTACAAGCCGACCTTCGGTCTCATCGGCTGGGACCCGGAGACCTTCGAGCGGCTGCCGAAGCCGTCCGCCGTCTGGCTGGGCGAGATGGGCCGCAGCCGCACCCTGCCGCGCATCGCCGACTGACGGCGCTCCACAAACCGGGAGCCACCTGACGGCCCCGTCCAGTAGGGGAACCGGCGGCACCTGACGGCCGCCGGTTCCCGTGCTGATCCGTTCGGCGCGTCCGAAGCCCCACGACGGCTTCGCACGTGCCGACAGCCATACCCGGACGCTGCGCCATCGGCGCAGCCGTACCCGCGGCCGCGCGCCCGCAGCCGCATCGAGCACGCCACGAACCTCCCCCATCCCCCTTCTGCCAAAGGGAGCTGAACCTTCATGGACCGTCGCACGTTTGTCACCGCTGCGGGGACCGGGGCTGCCGCCCTGTCCCTCGGGACCGTTTCCGCAACCTCCGCGAGCGCCGCGCCGTCCGCGCCATCCGCGCCGTCTGTTCGTTCCGTTCGGCACGATGGTGCCGCGCATCCTGTTCACGCTCTTGATACACCGCTGCTGCTGCGTTGGTTCCGCGATACGTACCGCTCGATCGAGGCAATGACGACCGACCTCGGTCTCGCCACGGATGCGATCGACGTCAGCGGTCCCGGAGACCCCGTCCGGTCCCGCCAGACCTCGCCCACCAACATCGGCTGCGGTCTCTGGTCGACCGTCGCCGCCGGAGGGCTCGGCGTGATCGACGACGCCACGATGCACCGCAGGCTGGAGCGCACCGTGCGGGCCGTCGAGAGGCTGGAGCGCCACCACGGCTTCTGGCTCAACTGGTACGACGCGCACGACGGTTCGGTCCTCACCGAGTGGCCCGGCACCGGCGATCCGGTCCGCCCGTTCCTCTCCTCGGTCGACAACGCCTGGCTGATCACCGGGCTGCGGATCGCCGCGGCCGCCTCGCCCGCACTGCGCCCCCGCATCGCCCGGCTGCTGGCGGCAGCCGACTGGTCCTACTACTACACGCCCTACGACCCGGCCGACCCCGTCACCGGGCCCGGTCAGCTGCGTGGCGGCTTCTGGACGGACACCGAGGAGCCCACCGGCCATCACTACGGCGCCCTCAACACCGAGCCACGCATGGCGAGCTACCTGGGTATAGCGGACGGCTCACTTCCTGCCGACCACTACTGGCACCTCCTGCGCACGATGCTTCCCGAGAACGAGCAGGAGCAGTATCCGCAGGGCGCGTACCTGGACATGGACGGCGTCCGGGTCTGGCAGGGGCACTACACCCACCGCGGCCGGAAGATCATCCCCAGCTGGGGCGGTTCCATGTTCGAGGCGCTGATGGTGCCGCTGTTCGTGCCGGAGCCGGAATGGTCGCCGCGCTCCTGGGGCCTGACCCACCAGCGGTACGTCCGGAGTCAGATCGAGCACGGCACGGAGGAGGCGAAGTACGGATACTGGGGCTTCTCCCCCGCCAACGTTCCCGAGGGCGGGTACCAGGAGTACGGCGTCGACGCCATCGGCATGCAGGTCGACGGCTATGCCTCCAACACCGACCGCACGTACACCACGGACGGGGTGCCGTTGCCACCCGCGTCGGCCTTCACCAACGGGGTGGTAACCCCGCACGCCTCGTTCCTGGCCCTGCCGTACGCACCGGTGGAGGCGGTGGCCAACCTTCGGGCGCTCGACCGCGACTTCGGCGCCTACCACGACGGCTACGGATTCCGGGACTCCGTCAATGTCCGCACCGGACGGGTAAGTGACTCCATGCTCGCTCTCGATCAGGGCATGATCGCCGCGGCGCTGGCTCAGGCGATCCGCCCCGGACTGCTGCAACGCCCCTTCCGGACCGGTGGGTTCCGGTCGCGGGTCAGGCCGCTGCTCACCAAGGAGCGGTTCTCCATCTGACCTGCGGCCACGCGCCCGGGGGTCAGTTCCAGTCCTCGCGGTACGCCGCCCAGTCGCTCTCCCTCGCCGCGAAGTCGACATAGAGCGCGACTCCGAAGCGTTCCCGGCCGCGATCCGTGCGTCCAAGCCCCAGCCTGGTGCCACGGATCGCGGCCGCGACCGTTTCCGCCGACTCGTGGTGCCCGATGTCGTCCTCGTGGAAGAACGGCAGCCCCATCAGCAGATCGGTCCCCGGCGGCGTCACTTCGAGGGCGAGCGCAGTCTGTTCCGCGACGTAGCCGCCGTACATGCCTTCCAGTGGCATCCAGCTGTCGTACGACATGACGGCGATCTGGTCGACGCGGCGTGCCACCTGTCCGAAGAACTTCTGCGACCACCATTTCTGGCTGCCGCTCAGCGCGCCCACGACTCCGTGGGCGGCCGGCAGCGGATCGATCTGGTGGGCTGCGACGGAGAGCGATGCCCTGCGGGCCCGGGTGAGGACCCGCAGGTCGTCGAGGAGCGACAGATAGTGGCGGTCTTCGGAGTGCACGGGTTCGAGGTCGAAGTGGACACCGTCGAAGCCGGCGTCGAGTACCTGCCGGGCGGAGGCGACCACCGCGCTGCGTGACGCCGGCCGCTCCAGGCGCAGCCCTGTGGGGCCCTCGGTCGCGAGAACGTCACCGAGCCAGGCCTGGACCCGGATGCCGGGCAAGGTGCGGTGCACGGCATCGATCAGCCATCGGGCCTGCGGGTAGCGGGTGCCGGGCAGGGTGCCGTCGTGTTCCAGCGGCCCGGCGTGGACGTACAGGTCCTTGATTCCCGTCCCGCCGACCCGGGCCGCGAACGAGGCGAGGTCCTGGTCGTCCTTGCGCCCGTCGACCCAGGCGTGCCCGAGCCAGATCGCGTCCCGGCCCCGGGTGCGGGTACCTGCACCGGGATCGCCGGAGTAGTTGAGCCGCAGGGCGATACCGGCCGTGAGCACCGGCACCGCGATCACCAGCACGAGGACGAACGCGACCCGCCGCGGCCAGGTCCGCCACAGCCCACTCCAGCGGAAGCGGGCGGCCCGGTTCCGCACGGCCCCGCCCATGCCCTTGATACGCGTACGCACTTCAGTCCCCCCAGATGATCGGCGTGCCGTGGCAGTATGCCGGGCCCTGGTCTCTCCCTGCCGTGAGACCGATTCCGCCCGGACCGCCAGGCCCGCTGCTCGGCGCTCGGCGCTCGGCACTCGGCACTCGGCACTCGGCACTCGGCACTCGGCGAAGAATGCCCGGATGGCTGTGCGTGTCGGGCGAACCACATCACCGCCGCCCGGCCGTCGCCGCTCCCCCCGTCACCGACGCCGCCATCCGTCGCGTGGAGTGCGAGAGCGATCCGTACGGGACCTTCCCGATCGGCGCGCCCGGCGAGCCACGGCGGAGCAGACCTGGCGGTGGAGGCGGCTGCACGTGAGGGCGTCGATCCGCTCGCGGGGGCACCGCTGGGGCGCGACGTCGTGACAATGGCCTCGGAGATCTCCGGGTCGCGGCCCCTCGGAGTGGGACATAGCCTCGCAAACGTGATGCAGCTCGTGAGCCGTACCCGGATTCTCATACCGGGCCGTGCCCTCGTCGCCGTGCTGATCGCGGTGTGCTGGCTGGCCCTCCCCGCTGCGCCCGTCGCCCGCGCCGACGACCCCGTCACGCTGTCCCGGGACGGGCAGATCACCGACAAGGTGGGGGCGCTCGGCGACCGCAGGAGCGAGGTGGCGGGTGCCATCGACCGGCTCTACACGGATCGCCGCATCCAACTGTTCGTCGTGTACGTACGTGATTTCTCCGGCCGCTCCGCACAGAGCTGGGCCGATGCCACCGCGTCCAAGAACGGGCTGGGCCTCGACGATGTCCTTCTAGCCGTCGCCACCCACGACCGGCAGTACGCGTACAGCGTCGACCAGGGCTCCCGTCTGAGCGACGCCCAGCTCCAGGACGTGGCGCGCACGGCCATCGAGCCGGCTCTCAAGGCGGACGACTGGGCCGGTGCCGCGATCGGCGCGGCCGACGGGTACGCAGCCGTGGTGGCCGGGAAGCCGGTCCCGACCCCCACGATCACGCCCGGCGCCGCCGATCCCGGGGCCGGGGATTCCGGCGGGACGAGCAGCAGCGACCTGATCCTGCCCGTGGTCCTCGTCGGCGGGGCGGGAGCGGTCGCCGCCTACGCGTACACCCGCCGGAAGAGGCGCGCCACGACCCGCACCACGCCCGGCGCGACCGGCTGGGGCCACGGCGGTTCTCGCCACGGCGCCCCACCGACTCCGCTGCCGGAACTCGATGCCCGGGCCAAACAGACCCTGGTCGACACCGACGACGCGGTCCGCACCAGCGACGAGGAACTCGGCTTCGCCACGGCACAGTTCGGGGAAGAGGCCGCCGCGCCGTTCAGCGAGACGGTGCTCTTCGCGAAGAGCGAGCTGACGGCCGCCTTCCGGTTGCGGCAGCAGCTCGACGACGCCTTCCCCGAGGACGACGCGACAAGGCGACGGATGCTGGACGAGATCATCAGCCGCTGCGCGGAGGCCGACTCGCGCCTGGACGCGGTGTCGGAGGACTTCGACCGGCTGCGTGCCCTGGAGCGCAACGCTCCGCAGGCCGTGGTCACCGCCGAGACCGCGTTCCGCGTGCTCGCGGGCCGGGTCTCCGCGGCCGATGCCGCTCTGGCCACTCTGCGCAGCCGGTACGCGGAGTCCGCCTCTTCCTCCGTCGCGGGCGACGTCGAGCAGGCCAAGGACCGCCTCGTCTTCGCGACATCCAGTCTCAACCGGGCCCGGCAGGCGGTGGACGGCGGCAACAACGCGGCAGCGGCGGTGTACGTACGGGCAGCCGAGGGCGCGGTCGGTCAGGCGACCACCCTCGTCGATGCCGTGGACCGTCGTACCGAGGAGCTCACGGAGGCGGCGGCCAGACTGCCGGCCGCGCTCACCGAGACCGAGGCGGATCTCGCCGATGCGGGCGGGTTGCTCGAAGGCACTGCGCAGGATGTGCCGACCGCGGATCTACGGGGCCGGATCGCCCGTGCCCGGTCGGTGCTCGGTGAGGTCAGGAACGAACTGCGGGCCGGCCGCCACGACCCCATCGATGCGCTGCGCAGGGTGGAGGAGGCGGACGCGGCGCTGGACGAGGCGCTCGCCGGAGCACGGGAGCAGGAGCTGGGCAACCGCCGCGCGCGGTCCCTTCTCGATCAGGCGACGCTCACCGCGCGCTCGGCGATCGCCGCTGCCGCCGACTACATAACGACGAACCGCGGGGCGGTCGGCAGCCAGGCCCGGACACGGCTCGCGGAAGCTCAGAGGCGGCTGGAGCGAGCCCGGGAGCTGGCCGGCACGGACGATCCCCAGGGGGCTCTGGCCGAGGCGCATCAGGCCGACTCGCTGGCCGGGCAGGCCCGGAGCCTGGCCGAACAGGACGTGCGGGCGTACGGGAACCGAAACGGTCCGGGCGGTGTACATGGAGGGGGCGGCGGGATGAACGGGGCGGTGCTCGGCGGGATCATCCTCGGCGGACTCCTGGGCGGCGGAGGGGGCGGCAGAGGTTACGGCGGTGGATTCGGCGGCGGGGTCGGGGGAGGCGGGCCCGGGAGTTTCGGCGGCGGGGGCACCCGCGGCCGGCGCAGCGGCGGCGGTCGTTTCTGAGCCGTCGGCAGGGCGGATGCGCGAACGTTCAGGCGCTCCGTACGAGCCATCCGGTCCCGTACGGCCCAGGTGGCCGGTCCGGTCCACGAAGCGGCCCTTGTGGCCCGTGCAAGGAGAGGTGCCATGACCAAGCAGACCATCCTCGGCCGCGTCAGTCAGCTGGCGAAGGCCAACATCAACGCGCTGCTGGACCAGGCGGAGGATCCGCAGAAGATGCTGGACCAGCTGATCCGCGACTACACGTCGAACATCTCGGAGGCCGAGCAGGCGGTGGCCGCGACCATCGGCAATCTGCGCCTGATGGAGCAGGACCACCGGGAGGACGTCGACGCGGCCAAGGAGTGGGGTGAGAAGGCGCTCGCCGCCAGTCGTAAGGCCGACGAGCTGCTGGCGGCCGGCTCGACGGCGGAGGCCGGTAAATTCGACAACCTGGCCAAGGTCGCGCTCGGCCGTCAGCTCCAGTCGGAGAAGGAGGCGAAGACCGCGGAGCCGACGATCGCCGCGCAGACGGAGGTGGTGGACAAGCTCAAGTCGGGTCTGGACCGGATGAAGGCAAAGCTGACGGAGCTGAAGTCGAAGCGGGACGAGCTCGTCGCACGCGCCAAGTCCGCGCAGGCGCAGAACCAGATGATGGACTCCGTCAAGAACATCAATGTTCTGGACCCGACCAGTGAGCTGAGCCGGTTCGAGGAAAAGGTGCGGCGCGAGGAGGCGAAGGCGGTGGGAAAGCAGGAGCTCGCCGCATCATCGCTGGATGCCCAGTTCGAGCAGCTGGACAGCCTCGGCGACAGCGCGGAGGTCGAGGCCCGGCTCGCGGCCCTGAAAGCGGCCTCGTGACCACCGCACTCGCGGCGGCCACCGCGCCCACGCCCCCCGTGGTTCAGAACATGCTCAGCAGCTGCTCGACCGTGCGCTCCGCGGCCGGCTCCCCGTCGGGCAGCGGCAGCTCGAACCAGACGGTCTTGCCCCGCGGAGTCCGCCTCGAACCCCAGGCCGCGCTCAACAGCCCGACCAGCTGGAGCCCGCGTCCTCCCTCGTCGGTGTCGCGTGCCCGGCGCCGGCGCGGCTGGACGAGACCCGCGTCCCATACCTCGCAGACGAGCGTGCGGTCACGCAGCAGCCTGAGTCGGATATCGCCCTCGCCGTACCGCAGGGCGTTGGTGACCAGCTCGCTGACGAGCAGTTCGGTGGTGTCCACCAGGTCGTCGAGCTCCCATGCGACCAGCTGTCCTCGGGCCAGTTCGCGGGCGCGGCCGACGGAGCGGGGTTCGCGCGGCAGCCGCCAGTCGCCGACCGCTTCAGCCGGAAGCCCCTGGATGCGGGCCATCAGCAGAGCGATGTCGTCCTCTCCGTGCCGGGTGTCGAGAGTGGTCAGGACATGGTCACAGACGTCCTCGAGCGGGAGCTCGGGTTCGACGAGGGCGCCGCGCAGGGCCTGAAGTCCTTCGTCGAGCGGGTGGTCGCGGGACTCGACGAGGCCGTCGGTGTAGAGGGCGAGGAGGGCGCCCTCCCTCAGTTCCACCTCCACTTCCTCGAAAGGCTCGCCGCCGACTCCGAGCGGCATCCCGGGAGGGACGTCGAGCAGCAGAGCGGGTTCACCCGGCTCGACCACCACAGGGGGGAGGTGACCGGCGTTGGCGAAGGTGCACCGCCGGGTGACCGGGTCGTAGACCGCGTAGACGCAGGTCGCCAGGTAGACCTCGGAGAGGTCCGCGTCGCGGGCCTTGTGGGACGCCCGTGACGGCCACTGGGCACCGCCGCCGCGGCCGTCGGAGGGACTGCTGCCGCCAGGGGTACCCAGCCCGCGGGCGACCTCGTCGAGCGCGGAGAGCACTTCGGCCGGCTCCAGATCGAGAAGGGCCAGGGTCCTTACGGCGGTGCGCAGTTCACCCATGGCGACGGCGGCCCGCAGACCTCGGCCCATGACGTCCCCGACCACCAGCGCGGTGCGGTGTCCGGGGAGCTCGATCACGTCGAACCAGTCGCCGCCGACCTCGGTCGCCGTGTTGCCGGGCAGATAGCGGCAGGCTATGTCGAGGCCTGCGGCCTCGGGGTCGCCGGGTGGCAGGAGGCTGCGCTGCAGAATGAGTGCGCGCTCGTGCTCGCGCCGGTAGAGGCGGGCGTTGTCGATGCAGACGGCGGCCCGGGCGGCGAGTTCGATCGCGAGAGCCCGGTCGCGTTCACCGAAGGGTTCGCTGCCCTTCGTACGGGAGAACTGGACGAGGCCGACGACGGTGTCGTGGGCGACCATCGGCACGGCGAGAGTGGACTGGACGAAGCCGAGGTCGTCACCGGGGACGTCCTCGACCTGACCGGTGCGCAGGGCCATGGCACAGGGGGAGTTGAAGGAGTAGCGGTGCACGGCGCCCAGCGCGGGCGGGTCGGTGTCCCCGTCGGTCGCACCGCCGTCCGGGACCGTCGGCGGCAGGGCGTCCGACACTGCGCTGGCGAAGGCGACACGGCGCAGTTCGGCGGAGCCGCCGACCGACTCGTGGTGGAGCGATCCCCAGCTTCCGGGCGCCGCCTCGTCGCCGGTGAGCAGCCCCTGGTAGAGGTCGACCGAGGCGAGGTCACAGAAACCGGGCACGGCGACGCCGAGGAGTTCGCGCGCGGTGGTCTCCAGGTCCAGGGAGTTGCCTATGCGCGCGCCGGCCTCGTTGAGCAGAGCGAGATTGCGGCGGGCACTGGCGGCCTCGCGGGCGGCGATGTGGCGACGGGTGACATCGGTGGCCAGCCCGGCGACACCGACGGGGCGGCCGGCTCCGCTGTGCACGCGGTAGAGGTTCATCGACCAGTGACGGCGCTCCGCCTCGCCGGGAGCGGTGCCGACGAGTTGGAGATCGGTGACGGCGTCCCCGGTCTCCAGGACTCGCTGGAGGGTGGAGGTGAGCCGCTCGGCCTCCGGGCGGGCGAGATAGTCGTGGACCGTGCGGCCTCGGTGGTCGTCGGCCCGCCCGCCGAAGACGGTGGCGAAGCGCTGATTGGCCCGGATGACCGTGAAGTCCATGCCGAACAGCACGAAACCGAAGGGAGATTGGCCGAAAATGGCCTGCGATGCGGCAAGGTCCGTTTCGATCCGCCGCAGGGCGCGTACGTCCACGACTATGCAGAGCGCGGCCCGTTCCCCGCCCTCCGTCTCACTGGGCATCACATAGATTTCGGCGAGCCCGTGCGCCGCGTCCGCGCCCGGCATCCGGAAGGGGACGAGGCCGGTCCATTCCCTGCCGTCGAGGATCTCACCGACCCTGCGGTGGCCGTCGCTGCGCAGCTCGGCGGGCATGAAGGTCTCGACCGGATCCATGCCCAGCGCTTCGCGCGCGGCAATGCCGAAGAGGCCGGCGGCCCGGCGACTCCACTGCTCGATCAGGCCGTCGGGGCCGATCGAGAAGGAGGCGACCCTGATGTGGTCATAGATCGACCCGGGCGGGCTGCTCTGCCACACGACATCGCCCGCCGTCCCAGGTATTTCGCTCACGCGACCGTCCCCTCCAGCTCACACACCGGACCGGTCCTGCCCGCAGTATTCAGCACTACGGCGCTTACCGACACGGCGTTCACGATCACAGCACGGTCTCAGTCCCTTTCAGCCAGGTTCTGCCGACCTTGGTGATCGCTGTGCGTCCCACCCCACTCCTAACCAGGGAGAGCCAGCTCGAACCACACAGTCTTGCCACTCTTTCCGCGCCGGGTCCCCCAGCGGCGCGCAGTACAGGCCACCAGCTGCAGTCCCCGGCCGCCTTCGTCGTCGGGTCCCGCAGTACGTTCGGTGGGCAGATCCGGAAGCGGATCGGAGACTTCCACCAGCAGTCCGAGGTGCGTGCCCGGCGCTTCGCCGTCGGGGGCCGGGCGCACCAGCCTCACGCCGATAGGGCCTGACGTATAACGCAGGGAATTGGTCACCAGCTCACTGACCAGCAGGATGGTCACGTCGACGACCGCGGTGTCGAGCCCCCAGCCGCGCAGCGTCTCATGGACATCTTGCCGAGCGGTGTGCACGGCACCCGGCACAGCCGGAAAGGTCCACTCGGCGCAGTCGCCTTCGGTATCGATCACGCCGATCACTTCCCAAGACCAGCAACGAGAACGCACTGTTTATAGGGACTAATCAGCACATACCCGCTAATCAGGGCAAGCTATCGCCGGAACGGATACCTGGGGCGTATGGATGCAAGGCGGCGCACCAACACGGAGGGGGCGCACGCGGTCGGCGGTGTGCGCCGTCCGGCGGATCCTGTGCATCACAGCGTCGAACGTGCAGGCCCCTGCGGAACCACCGCGTCCGGCGCGGTCACGTCCGCGGTCGTGTCCGGCGCGGTCGTGTCCGGCGCGGTGACGGCCGGCGCGGTGACGGCCGGCGCGGTCACGTCCGAATCGATTACAGCCGGGGCGATCCGGCCGGAGGGTTCGCGTCGGGGGCGGCTACGGCGGGCAGTCGGCGCATCGCCTCGGCGACTGCGGGCCTGTCCTGATCCAGCCAGTCGACGGCCTCGCTCTCGCCAGGCCCGAGCCAGCGCAGCTCGTCGTGGTCCTGGAGCGGGGCGGGCACGCCGGAGACCAGCCGCGCCGTCCAGACGCGGAGGACGTATCCGGGCTTGAGGGGCCACTCGCCGGGGATGCGCTCCAGTGGTTCCGTCTCGACGCCGAGCTCCTCACGGAGTTCGCGTACGAGCGCCTGCTCACCGCTCTCCCCCGGTTCCAGCTTGCCGCCGGGCAACTCCCAGCGGCCGGCCAGCTCGGGCGGGGCACTGCGACGCGCCGCCAGCAGGCGCCCCTGGTCATAGACGGCTCCGGCCACCACCACGCGATCGTTCATACGCCGGAGCGTAGCCCCCGCCACGCCGCCGATATCTCGGCGATGCGCCGCCGGCGCGCGCATCGCCGTCATCCCGCGGATACGCCCTCGGCAGTCCCTGCTCCACCCTCCCGCGGTCACCCCCGCCCCCACGACGGCCCCCGGGTCAGGGCCGGGCACTCTGCCCGATGCGCTCCACCCAGTAGAGCTGCTTGTGTCCGCGGCCGTCGAGCTTGTCGGCGATCTGCTGCGCCTCGTCCCGCGTGGCATACCTGCCCACGCGGTACCGGTTGCCGTTGTCGTCCTGCCGTATCACCAGCCAAGGGAGCACGGCACCGCCGTCGCTCATCGTGTCCCTCCCGAGCATTGGGCCCCTCCCCTGAACGGCGTGCACGTCTCTAAGGATCCCCAGGAAACCGCAGTACGCATATGCCCGAGCGTACGCCTGACCTTCACGCAACGAATACGTAATTACACAAAGAGATACCGATCCGGCCATCACGAAGGGGGGCGCACCCTGTCGGATGCGCCCCCTCGTGTCCGCCGACCACCTCTGCCCTCTTCTGTCGCTCACGCCTCCGGAGCGTGTGCGGCCGGGCCGGCCGCCGGCGCCACCTCGGGTGCCGCCTGTGCCGTGGGCATCGTGGGCATCGGCATGAGGACCGGGCCGGACGTCGGCTCCTTACGGCAGACGTCCCCGCACTCGGTGTCCAGCGAACAGCACAGCGAGCAGATCGGCCCCGACCGGACCGGGCAGTCGGCGATGTCCGGGAGTTCGTAGGCGGTCTCGCAGACCGAGCAGGTGTGGGTGGCGGTGATGTCCTGGATCTCGACGCCCGGTCCGTTCACCGGGTTCGGACGGGCCAGGTAGTACTTCCCCTTCGTCACCCAGGCGATGAACGGGCAGAGCGTCAGGGACAGCCCTGCGGCGATGAAGGTCGAGAACGCCTCGGCGTATGTGCCGAAGAGCCCGAAGAAGGCGAGGATCGAGACGGTCGAGGCGATCACCATCGCTCCGAATCCGGCCGGGTTCACGGCGTACAGATAGGCACGCTTGAACTCGATGTACCGCGGACTCAGTCCGATCCTCTTGTTGACGACCAGGTCGGCGGCGACGGCGGCGATCCACGCGATGCCCACGTTCGAGTAGAAGCCCAGCAGCTTGTTGAGGGCCGCGAACATGTTCATTTCCATCAGCGTGAGCGCGATGGCGAGGTTGAGGAAGATGTACCAGACCCGGCCCGGGTGCCTGTGGGTGATCCGGGAGAAGAAGTTCGACCAGGAGAGCGAGCCGCTGTAGGCGTTGGTCACATTGATCTTGACCTGGGAGACGATCACGAAGACCGCGGCGGCGGGCAGGGCGAACGAGCCGAGCCACGGCCTCAGCGCCTCGATCTGTGGCGCGATGGGCTCCAGCGCGTGCGTCTTGCCGACCGCATCGAGCGCGACAAAGGCGAGCAGCGCGCCACCGAGTTGTTTCGCCGCCCCGATGATGACCCAGCCGGGGCCCGCGGCGAGCACCGCGAGGTTCCACCGTCGCTTGTTGGCCTCGGTCCTCGCAGGCATGAAACGCAGATAGTCGGCCTGCTCGCCGATCTGGGCGATGAGCGAGAGGGCCACGCCCGTGCCGAGCCCGAAGCCGATCCAGGAGAAGCCGGATCCGGCACCCTCCGTACCGCCGAAGGAACCGAACGCGCCCCAGGCGTCCGGGGCTTCGAAGGCGAGCACGACGAACGGCAGGACCAGGCCGATGATCCATACCGGCTGCGTCCAGGCCTGCACCTTGGCGAGTGCCCCCATGCCCCGGAAGACGATCGGGATGACGATCAACGTGGTCACCAGATAGCCGACTTCGACCGGCAGCCCGACGGCCTGGTGCATGGCCTGCGCCATGATCGAGCCTTCGAGGGCGAAGAAGATGAAGGTGAAGGACGCGTAGATCAACGAGGTCAGCGTGGAGCCGAAGTAGCCGAAGCCCGCTCCGCGGGTGACCAGGTCCATGTCCAGGCCGTATGTCGCACAGGCCCGGGCGATCGGGATCCCGGTGAGGAAGATGATCGTCGCGGCGGTGAGGATCGAGGCGAAACCGCTGGTGAAGCCGTAGGTGAAGACGATCGAGGCGCCGATCGCGAAGTCGGCGAGGTACGCGATCCCACCGAGCGCGGTGCCCGCGACCATCGAGGGCGACCAGCGGCGGAAGGAGTGCGGCGCGTAGCGGAGGGAGTAGTCCTCCCGGCTCTCGTCGGCGGCGAGCTTGGCGTAGCTGCGCGTCGGGGGCGGCATCGCGGCGCCCGACGCCCCGGAGACCCTGGGCGCCCCGTCGGGGGCAGCCTCCGGGGCCCCGGCAGTCGCGGGGGTGGCTGTGTCCGTCATCGGTGACTTCCCGTTCGTCGGTCCGGTGTGCGGCTACGAACGGAAGTTACGAGCAGGACATGACAATGCGTCGTGGTCGCCGGTTGCCCGTCGGTTAAGGAAACCGACGGGACGTTAACTCGTCGTCACGGGCAACGGACAGGCCGTCCGGGTATCGGTCGCCCGACAGGAAGTGCTGGGCTCCGGCCGCCCGGCAGCGGTCCGGAGCGCCGACTGCTCGGCAGCAGCCCGGAGTCCCGGCCGCCCGGCAACAGACCCCTGGGCCGACCGCCCGGCAGGGACCCCGAGAGGCCGGAGCCCGGCATCAGGCCGGAAGACCCGGCACCGACGGGCGGGCGGAGCCGCGACACGCGGCGGGCGCCCCGGCGGACCCGGCCCGCGACGAGGGACCGGAGCGCCGGTCATCTGACAGGAAGGTGGTAGGCGATCCGGTAGCGATCGGCCGGCACCACCACATCCGCCGTCTCGACCGGCCGCCCCGACGCGTAGTACGTACGCCCGATCACCATCACCACATGGCCCGGCACGCCGCCGAGCGCCAGGAGCTCCTCCGCCAGCCCCGGGCGCGCGCCCACCTGCTCGGCGACGTTGTCCACGACGACATCGATCGCGGCCATCCGCTCGACGACCCCGCAACCACCCAGCGGGCCCTCCTCCGGCAGCATCACCGGGGTGCGACCCGTGATGGCGAGGGGCTCCCAGGAGGTGGAGAGCATCATCGGCTCCCCCGCCTCCCGGAAGACGTATCTCGTACGCATCACCCGGTCACCCGGCTCGATGTCGAGGCGTTCGGCGATCTCCGGGCTCGCCCCCTCCTGCTCGCTGCGGGATTCCCATGTTCCGCGCACCCCGTCCGCCGTCTGTTCCTGACGGAACGGACTGGCCCCGGCGCCCGGGAGGTATCCGGAGCGGGCGATGCTGCGGGGAACAGGCCGCTCACGCACATACGTACCGGATCCCGAGCGTCCCTCGACCAGCCCCTCGGCCATCAGCACCTTGCGTGCCTCCAGCGCGACCGTGTCCGAGACCCCGTACTCCTCGCGGATACGGGCTTGCGAGGGCAGCCGCGTATGCGGCGGCAGCGAACCGTTGGCGATCTTCTCCCTCAGATCGCCCGCAACGCGTAGATAGGCGGGCTGCTCACCGAAAGTCACAGGCCACTCCCAACAGGTTGACAGTCTGCAACAGACTGGCAACCGTCGGTTGCGCACCGCAAGCACGGGCCAAAGTTTCACTCGAAGTGATGATTGGGCGTCGTGCTGGGCATATGCGTTCCCCGATCCCCTCCGATCCTCTCCGATCTCCTCGAATCACCCCCGATCGTCGCCAACCCCTTGACCCATTTTGGTCCAGACCAATAACTTCCTCTCCACACAGCACGGCACACCGCACAGCACACAGCACGGCTCTCGCACCTACCAGCACAAGCACAGGAACGGGCCTCATGCGTCGAAGAACCCTGTCCGGACTGGCCATTGCCGCCTGCGCCCTCTCGCTGGCGGCCGGCATCGCCCCCGCCTCCGCAACCGCCGGCCACAGCGCACCCGGCGGCAACGGCCGTCGCACCGGCACCCATGCCACCGCCCCCGCCTACAAGCGCGTCGGCTACTTCACCCAATGGGGCGTCTACGGACGCGACTTCCAGGTCAAGGACCTGGAGACGAGTGGCGCCGCCGCCAAGCTCACCCACATCAACTACGCCTTCGGCAACGCCGGTCCGGACGGTAAGTGTCTGGCCGGCAACGTGCCCGGCGAGGCGGACGCCTGGGCGGACTACGTCCGCCCGCTGGACGCCGCAGGGTCGGTGGACGGCGTCGCGGACACCGACACCCAACCGCTCGCGGGCAACTTCAACCAGCTCCGCGAGCTCAAGGCCAAGCACCCCGGCCTGAAGGTGATGATCTCCCTGGGCGGCTGGAGCTGGTCCACCCACTTCTCGGACGCGGCCCGCACCGCCGCCTCGCGCAAGGCGTTCGTCTCCTCCTGCATCGACCTGTACATCAAGGGCAACCTGCCGGTGGACGGGGCGCGCGGCGGCGACGGAGCGGCCGCCGGGCTCTTCGACGGCGTCGACATCGACTGGGAGTGGCCCGGCTCCGCCGGTGACACGGACACGGTCTACCGCCCCGAGGACAAGCAGAACTTCGCCGCGTTGGTGCACGAGTTCCGCACCCAGCTCGACGCGTACGCGAAGAGCTCCGCGGCGGGCAGGGGCCACGGGCACGCCGCCAAGCCCAAGCACTACGACCTGTCGGCGTTCGTGCCGACCGCCCCCGCCAAGATCGATGCGGGCTTCGACGTCCCGCGCATCATGCGGGACTTCGACTTCGTGAACCTTCAGGGTTACGACTTCCATGTATCCGGCGAGGCGACGACCGCGCAGCAGTCCGCGCTGTACGCCAAGGGTGACTTCAGCGTCGACCAGACCGTCCGCGACTGGATCAGGCGCGGGGCCCCGGCTCGCAAGCTGGTGATGGGCATGCCGTTCTACGGCCAGGGCTGGACCGGTGTGACGGGGGGCGGCGACGGTCTCGGCCAGCCGGCCTCGGCACCCGCTCCCGCCACCTGGGCGGCGGGCTACGAGGACTACAAGGCCCTCAAGAAGCTGGCCGAATCCGGCACGTACAAGGTCCACCGGGACCTGCGGAACGGCAACGCCTGGCTGTTCGACGGCACCACTCTGTGGACGTACGACGACCCGCAGGTGCTGCGCACCAAGACCTCGTACATCCGCGCACACGGTCTCGGCGGTGCGATGTTCTGGTCGCTGGACGGGGACACGGACGACGGCGAGCTGATGACCGCCGTCGACCAGGGCCTGGGCAGGCGCTAGCAGGAGAGGGTGTGGGTGCGCCGGGACGTCGGCGCACCCACACCCGCCCTCCGTCCACGGACCACCCCCAGCCGCCCATCTGCGCCGCGTCCACGTATCTCCGCAGCGGAACCGGTCAGTTGACCCTCCTCCGCCGGCCGCGGTGCTCCCACCGGCACCCGGCACGGGGTTCACCACAGCGTCACCGTGGATCCGCCGCACGCCTGACATGCTGGCCGGCATGGCCACCTACTTCTGCCCGCGGGACGGCGCCCGTGCCGCGACCACGTCCCTGACCTGGTGCTGTCCGGTCTGCCGCGGCCCCTGGGACCTCGAATCGGAGCCCACCGGACCTCTCTCGCTCAACTCCCTCGCCAGGCGCGTGAATTCACTGTGGCGCTACGAAGAGGTACTGCCGCTCTCCTCGCCCACGACCAGCCTCGGTGAAGGCCGCACGCCGCTCGTGCCGCTGACCGGCACGGTCTCCGCCAAGCTCGACTTCCTGATGCCGACGCTCTCCTTCAAGGACCGCGGCGCCGTGATGCTCGCCGAACTGGCTCGCCGTCTCTCCCCCGCACGCGTGGTCGCGGACAGCAGCGGCAACGCGGGAACGGCCGTCGCCGCGTACTGTGCACGGGCCGGGCTGCCCTGCACGGTGTACGTCCCCCACGGCACGTCCCCGAAGAAGACCGAGCAGATCCGGGCCCACGGCGCCCGACTGGAGATCGTCCCCGGCGACCGTGAGGCCACCGCGCTGGCCGCCCGCGCCGCGGCGGACTCCCCCGGCACCTTCTACGCCTCGCACGTCTTCAACCCGTACTTCCTGCACGGCACGAAGACCTATGTCCACGAGCTGTGGGAGGACCTCGGCGGGCGGCTCCCCGACGCCATCGCCGTACCGGTCGGCAACGGCACACTGCTCCTCGGGGCGGCCCTGGCCACCGCCGAGCTCCACGCGCAGGGGTTGATCGACACCCGTCCGGCCCTCGTCGCCGTACAGGCCGAGGCCGTGTCACCGCTGGCCGCAGCCTTCCACCGGGGCGCGGACGACCTGCCCGACGGGCCCGCGCCGACCGCGCCCACGCTCGCGGAGGGCATCGCCATCCCCCGCCCGCCCCGCGCCCGCCAGATCCTGGCGGCGGTGAGGGAGTCGGGCGGCACCTTCCTCACCGTGACTGAGGGTCAGATCCGCACGGCCCAAAGAGATCTGGCGGCCCGTGGCTTCTACGTCGAGACCACCGGTGTCGCCTGCTGGGCAGCGGTCGGCGGCTGGACGGACCGGAGCATCGTCGTACCGCTGTGCGGCGCGGGCCTCAAGACCGGGCTGGCCGCCTGAGTCAGGGCTCGTCGAGGGAGTCGGCGCGGCCGGGTTCAGTCCGTCCAGTAGGTGTCGTGCTTGATGAAGAACTCGGCCCGCTCCTCCTCCGGCCACTGCGCGACCTCCACCAGCTTCTCGAAGTACTCCTCGCGCGGCGCGCCAGGGGTGAACAGGAGAAGCATCGACGCCGGTGCGTCGGCATCGTTCCGGAAGGCGTGCAGCCCACCCTGCGGCACACGGACGAAGTCGCCCTGCGTGGCGTCGGTCCACCGCTCCCCGTCGAAGATCCGCACGGTCCCGTCGAGGATGAAGAACGACTCAGAGATCGTCCGGTGGAAATGCGTGGCCGGGCCGCCGGCCCCGGGCCCCAGGTTCATCCGGTACAGCCCGAACTCGCCGTGCGTCGACTCGGCCGTCGCCAGGTAGTGGGTGCTGCCGCCGTTTCCGGTCAGCAGGTTCGGCGCCGTGCTCGCGGGCCGGTACTCCGCGCTGATCCGGCCGCTACCTTCCGTATACACCGGTTCGGGGTACGACATGCGTCCCTCCTTCGTCGGCCGGAGCGCCCGCGGTCCACCGCACGTCGCCCACCGGACCGCGGCGCCGGGTCTCCGTGCGTGCCCCGGTGCGCCCCTCCCCCTCACGGTCCTCCCCGCCCGGACGGGCCGCACTTCTTCCCCACCGCGTCGCTCGCCCCCGAACCTCCGCCCCGGCCCCACCCGCCGCGTGCGGGCTCCCCGCCGGCCCGGTCGACAACCGGGATCCCCAGGCGCGGCGGTGGCCGCTCAGCCCCGCTGCCGCGGCTGGAAGTACAGGGCTCCCTTCTCGATGAGATGCCCTGCGTAGGCGCGCCCGATGGCCGGCTTCCCGTTGTACATCCCGACGTACCCCTGCGCCGCGTCGACGACGACCGGACGCGCGAAGCAGGCGAACATGTTGCGCTGCTTCTCCTCCGCCCAGGCCATCGCGGCCGGGTCGATACGGTCGCTGACCAGGACGGGGAAACAGGCGACGCCGGTCTGCATGCCGACGGGCAGCCCGCCCTTGTTCGCCTTGGCGTACGTGAGCACCTGGGTGGTGAACGTGTCGACGACCGGGACGGTGATCTCGGGCACCGCGGCGGCCACGGTGAACAGGTGCAGGTTGGTGGCCGCCCACCGCATCCGGAAGTCGGCCCGTCGGCCGACGAGTACGGGGACGCCCGCCCAGTCCACCCAGTGCGGCGCGCAGCCGTCGGCCGCCAGCCGGCTCTCGACCGACGCAAGGTAGTTCCGTATCGACTCATCGCTCATGGCGCGATTGTGCATGGACCGGGCGCCGTGCGGAATCCCGGGGTGCGAGTGGTCGAGGGGAAGGGGATGCGAGGCGGGGCCGCTCCGGCAGGATGGGCGCCATGACGAACCAGGGGGACGGCTACGCGGAGCTGTTGAGGCGCGCGGGGCTGGAGGTCGTGGGGGACGGACGGGACGAGGATGTGGTTCCGCCGTCGGCCGCCTGGCGCCCGGTCGCGGCTTTCGATGCGGCGCCGGCCGTGGCCGTACGGGAGGACCGTCCCGACCTCGTCGCCGAAGTGAACGCGCAGTGGCACCGGCTCGCCACCGAGCACGGGGTGATCGGCGGGGACGGCGCCTTTCTCGTCCATGCCGCCGCCGGAGCAGGCCGTGGCCGCGGGCCGCGCCGGTGGACCCGGGTACGGCTCACCGGGCGGTGGGACCTCGCCGGGGTACTCGCGGACCGTCCGGGACGCCCCGAGTTCATCACCGTCTCCGTGGACGGCGTCGCCCTGCTGGGGGCGACGTCCGAGGAGTACGAGACATGGCTCGTCGCGGTCGACGGCGTGAAGGAGCGGCTGGCGGAGGGGGCCCTGTCGGAGGCGCAGGAGACTTCGGATCAGTGCGAGGCCGCCTGGGCGGCGTTCCTCCGGCAGCCGCGGCCACCGGAGCGGCTGCGTGAGGCGTGGATCGACGGCCTGCAGTACAACCGGGCCGCGCCCGACGAGGTGCTGATCCGGCTGCTCGGAACAGCCACGCACCTGCTCTGGCGCAAGCCGCCTGCTGCGGTGGTCGACGCGGCCGTGAACCACCCCGACCGGAAGGTACGGGCCCGGGCTGCGGAGTCGCCGGCGGAGCTGACATCGGAGCAGTGGACCCGGCTCGTCCTGAACGAGCCGGGCGGTGCACGCCGCGTCCTCCTCGCCGAACTCGCCGCGGACCGGGGCGCCGAGCTCACCGACGCGGGGTACGAGCGGCTCGCCACCTCCCCCGACCCCCACGACCGAGCGAGCGCCGCCCGCTTCCCCGGCCTGCCCGAACGGCTGCTGACCGCCCTGGCGGCCGACCCCGATCCCCGCGTCCGGTCAGCGGCCGCCCCGCACGCCTGGCCGCACCTCGCCCCACGGGTGCGGGACGGTCTGCTCGCCGACCCCGACGGCAGCGTCCGCACGGCAGCGCTGTTCCGGCACTACGAGGACCACCCGATGCCCCGGTCGGTCTACGACGGACTGCCCCACGGCGATCACGCGGCGCAGACGTACTGCCTGGACCAGGAGCTCGCCGAACAGCTCTCCGTGCACCCGGATCCGTCCCGCCGTCGTGCACTCGCCGCCAATCCGCACCTGACGCGGGAGCTGGTCGCCGTCCTGGCCGGCGATCCGGACGACGACGTACGGCTCGCGGTCTCCGTACGCCCCGAACTCACCGAGGAACAGAGGGCGTCCATCCGTGTCGACATCGATCCGCACCTGATGCGCCGGGAGCTGCCCTGGATCGCGGCGCTCCACGACGACCCGGAGGCGATGCGCCGCTGCGCCACCTCGTCGCATCTGCTGCTGCGCAGCGGCGCCGCCCGCGCCAGGCGTCTGCCGCCGGACGTCGTGGAACTCCTCGCCCGGGACGAGGACCGTGTCGTACGCCTCTTCCTGGCCGAGTCGTGCGACGACGCGCCCGCCGAGCTGCTTCTGGAGGTGTGGCGATGGTGGTCGGGCAGCTTCACGTACCCCGACCGCCCGCGCGGCCACCCGAACTTTCCCCGCCGCAGCCTTCTGCGCCACGCCGCGGACCCGGACCCGCGCATGCGCCAATTGGCCCTGGACGACCCGGAGTCGACGGCGGAGCTGGTGGAACGCTTCAGCCGGGACAGCCACCAGGACGTACGCCACCGGGCGGCCACCGACCCGCGTCTGTCGCCCGCCTCCGCGGTGCGCCTGCTCGACG
Source organism: Streptomyces sp. NPDC058231 (assembly GCF_042882275.1). Taxonomy (NCBI): domain Bacteria; kingdom Bacillati; phylum Actinomycetota; class Actinomycetes; order Kitasatosporales; family Streptomycetaceae; genus Streptomyces; species Streptomyces sp. NPDC058231. The sequence goes on from NZ_JBHVWN010000025.1 coordinate 74,251, forward strand.
ATCCACGGGATTCGGTGCGCCATGCCGCGGCGAGACACCCACGGCTGCCGGCCCGCACCCTGATCCGGCTGCTGCGGGACACGGCCACGGCGGGCGCTGCCGTGACGAATCCGGCGCTGCCCGTCCCCGTCATGCTCCACATGCTCGGTCTGGCCGCGACCGGGGCCACGCAGGACGGCTCGCCGCCGGGAAGCGGCCCCATCGGATGACGGGCGCCGGACGCGGATCCGAGCAGGAGCTCCGGACCCTCGGCCGGCAGCGTGGGCCGTCGGTGGCACAGCGGGCCGCCTCCGCTCGTGCCTGCCGCGGGGATCCCGCGTGGCGCTGAACAATCGCTCTGGCCGAGAAGTGCACCCGAGCCTCAGCGGACCGAGGGGAACCACCGATGAACCGAACCGGACATCCGGATCGCAGAGTCCTGCTCACGGGCGGACTCGCGGTCGCCACGGCCGCGCTCACGGGGTGTTCATCGACGAACGCCGCCCCGACGGCGGCCGGCGCCTCGCCGGAGGCGCGGCCGACCACGCCCGCCGCGGCGTTCGCGAGACTGATGGACGGCAACGCGCGCTGGGTGAGCGGAGACCTTCAGCATCCGGACCGGGATCCGACCCGGCGTCAGATCGTGGCCCAGACACAGGAACCCTTCGGGTCGGTTCTCGCGTGCATCGACTCCCGGGTCCCGCCCGAGCTCCTCTTCGACACCGGACTGGGCGACCTCTACGTGATGCGCACCGGCGGGGAGGCCATCGGCCCGGTGGTCACGGGTTCCGTCGAGTACGGCCCGATGACGAGCGGCACTCCGCTCATCGTGGTCCTGGGACATCAGCGGTGCGGCGCCGTCGAGGCCGCATACAAGTCCATCCGGGACGGCAAACCGCTGCCGGGGAACCTGGAGGCGCTCGCCAAGGCCCTGCGGCCTGCGTACGCGCAGGCGGCCCGGGAAGGCGGCGCGGACCCGGTCGAGACCATGGCCCGCGCCCAGGTGAAGCTGACCGCGGCCGACCTGCGCTCCAACAGGGACCTGGCCCCCCTCGTGGCGAAGCACGCCCTCGCCGTGGTCGGCGCCTACTACTCGCTCGACACCGGCAAGGTGGAAGTCCTCGCCGGCGCACCTTCCTGACCGGCCGGCCGGAACAGCTGCTCGTCGCCGGCCCGTCATCGACCGGCGACGGCACCCCGGCGCCGCCCCTTCGGCCCGCGCGGGCCGGCGCGAACGCGTCGAGCATGAGCGCCAGGCATGCGGACGGGGTCGCTCCGACTGCTCCGCCGACTGGCATCCGCCTGGCCACCAGCGCCATGACCACTCTTGAGGCCGATTACGAGCGGATCCACCCGGCCCGCATCAAGTGGGTCCTCTCCCGCGTCGACGTTCACGACGTCGCCAGAGAGGCCACCGACGAAGCCGCCGTCCTCCTTCGCGCCCATCACCTCCACGGCCACGAGCACGTCGGCGACGCCGCCTTCGCCGTCATCGCCCGACCCGCCGACAAGCGGAACGTATCGGGGCTGGATCCAACCAGTGGGGCCGATCCGGCCGAGGTAGACCTCGTCGCCGCGCTCATCTCGCAAGGTGCGAGTCGGAGCGCATTGCTGACGGTGCTCCTGTGCGGGGCTCCGCCGGATCACTCACGACGTGAGAGATCCCCGGACTTCGCGGCTATCGGGGCTGCCACGCCCGTACGAGGTCCTCCGGCCCCCAGTGCGCGGTGAGCGGCAGATCATCGGTCACCCCACAGCGGGAGACCGCGACCAGCGGAGTATCCGGGGCGGTACCGGGGACGGCGAGCATGTCGCGCACCAAGGCGTCGTACTCATGACGGCCGAAGGGATGGGTCTCCAGCCACTTGACTGACCCGACGAAGGACACCTGCCGGGCCACCGGCTCGCGGTCTGCACCGATGAGGTCGATCTCGGGGTTGTTCTGACGGTTCCACCAACCACCGATGGCCTCGGTCTCGGGCCACTCATCATTGGGCATCAGACGCAGCAAGGACTCGCGGATCAGTGGCTCGACCGCTCGCCCGCGCCAACTGGTCCATGACCGCTCGATGCGTTCCAGTGCCAAGTCACCGCGGCCTCGCTCGATGAGTGGGATCGCGCGTGCCAGGAACGCCAGCCAGAACCGCAGATACGGGTCGGCGATCCGGTAGCGCTTGTTCTTGCTGTCCGGCTTGACCGACAGGGGGAGATCAGCAGCCAGGACTCGCTTGGCCTGCAGCATGGCCAGCAGCGGGGAGAGCGTGCCGGACGGCAGAGCGCTGGCGCCGCCGGCCTGGGCTGCGATCGCACTGAACGTGCGCTCACCGCTGCCGACCGCTTCCAGTACGGCCCGTGAGTGCGAAGCCACGGGGAATTCTCCCAGCAGGGACAGCTCGCCGGCCACCAGCAGGGGCGAGAGAGGATTGGCGACCGACGCCTGCAAGAAGGCTGTACGCCCCATTCCCGGCCGCCACGACTGCACGATCTCGGGGAATCCGCCAGTGATCAACTGGGCGTCGACAGCCCCTGCGGCGTCGAGTTCGGTCATGGCCTGCACGTCGGCCAGGTTCAGGGGGTGGACGGTCATTTTCGCTGCCCGACCGAAGAACGGGCGTCCGTACGACTGCAGTGCCTCCATCACCGATGTATCGCTGCCAACCAGCAGCAGAAGCACGGGCTTGGAGGACAAGTGACGGTCCCAGACAGTCTGGAGTGCGCCCTCGAATTCCTGATCCTGCTCGACCAGCCAGGGCACCTCGTCGATCACCGCGATGCTGGGTGAGTCATCGGGTACCGCGAGCGCCAGCGAGCGCAGGGCCTGATTCCAGTCCTGCGCCTGAAGGCCGGCGACCAGCTCCGCCCCAGGCAGTAGCGACTGCGCGAGCGTCGCGGCAAAGTCGGCGCGCTCCGTCACGGGGTTGCGCCCACGGGTGGCCTGAAACACCACGTACGGCGCTCCCGAGCGGTCGCAGAACTCCTGGACCAGTCGCGACTTCCCTACTCGGCGCCGGCCCGTCATGATCACAGCCCGCCCCCGAGTGGCTCCAACCCCGTCTGCCACTGTCCGGTACTGCTCAGCCAGCAGCTCAAGATCTCCGGCCCGACCTTGAAACTCCACAACGCACCCCGTGGACATTTAACGTAGATAGATTCTTACGTAGATTGAATCTTACTTCACCTCGCGCCCTGATGTATCGAACGGGGAAAACCCAGGGGCCCGACTCCGAAGAGCCGGGCCCTTTCCGACCTGCACTTTTGCAGATCAGTGACGTACCGCATCGCGCCCACTACACGTTGAAGCGGAATGCCTGCGGGCCGATCCTGACCTGCGGCGTAGCACCGTCCAGGCCACCGACCTGGGATTTCGCCGTTTGGTTGCGTTGGCCCCCGGCGAGCACTTACGAGCGTCCTGCGGACTGTCTGCGGACCGGGCGACCTCCCGCAAGGCGGAGGGTGGAGCCCCGAGCCGCCTCCCCCGCGCTGCCATGACTTGCACACCCACAAAGTTACGACCGCCGGTAGGATCGACACCATGAGCAGTAGCAGAAAGTACTCCGTCAGCCTGCCCGAGGACCTTGCCGAGGCCGTACGCGCCCATGTCGGACCCGGTGGCTTCTCCGCCTACGTCGCCGAAGCCCTGGAACAACGGGTCGCCATGGACAAGCTTCGGGAGATCGTCGCCGACTTCGAGACCGACAACGACAAGCTCACCCGCGAGGAGGTCGAGGCCGCCCGCGCGCTGCTGCGCCATGACCACCGACAGGTCGGCGGTGCCGCCGCCTGATGCCCGGCACCCTGCTGCTCGACAGCGAAGGACTCTCCAAGCTCTACCGCAAGGACCGCACCGTCGTAGCGCTGGTCCAGGCGGCATCAGAGGAAGGCATCCGCGTGGCCACCAGCGCCATGACCACTCTTGAGGCCGATTACGAGCGGATCCACCCGGCCCGCATCAAGTGGGCCCTCTCCCGCGTCGACGTTCACGACGTCACCAGAGAGGCCACCGACGAAGCCGCCGCCCTCCTTCGCGTCCATCACCTCCACGGCCACAAGTACGCCATCGACGCCGCCTTCGCCGTCATCGCCCGCAACGCGCCCCAGCCGGTCACCGTCCTCACTTCCGACCCCGAGGACCTGACGCTCCTGTGCGGCCCTTCCGTAGAGGTCGTCAAGGTCTGAAGCGCCGGCAACAGCCACGCCGACCAGGTCGGCAGTCAGCCACAGCACTTCCCGGACGAGGACTCCCCGCGGACAGCCGCCTGCGCCCGGCCCTCCAACAAGCGGGCCGGGTGCCATCTTTGATGGAACGTCAGACGTTGAACCTGAACTCCACCACAACTACTCTGACCTGCGGTTATACAGGCACATCCCAGCACCATCCCAGCACGGGATTCCCTGCAAAGTACAAGAAGCTCCAGAAGCGCCAAGACTACGCATCAACGCCCGCCCCGGATACAGGCCGCACAGCACTCCAGACGCTGTAATAGTTTCTGTACTAGACTTGTGGCCATGAAGTCATCCCGCCCCGGTGGCACGGAGAACATCTCCGTGTCGATGCCCTCCGAACTCCTCGGTGCCCTGCGCACCCGTACCGGTAAGCGCGGCGTGTCCGCATACGTGACGGCGGCGGTCCGGCATCAGCTCGCCATGGACGGCCTCGCCGAGATCGTGGCTGCCTACGAAGCCGAGCACGAGCCGCTGAGCGATGCCGAGGTCCAGGCCGCGCAGAGCGAACTGTTTGGTGACGCACCGGCGCCCTACGCGTCGAACGACAGCGCCGCATGAAAGAGCCCGCGGCCAGGACCCTGGTCCTGGACTCCCAGGCACTGTCGCTGCTGCTGCGCAACGACCGTCAGATGATCGCCCGGATCGAGGCCGCTCGGCGCGTAGGCGTGCCCGTCCTCGTGTCGGCCCTGACAGTGGTGGAGGCCGTCTACGGGAAGACCGATAGCGCCCGGCTGCGCTGGGTACTCTCCCGCCTTCAGGTCCAGGACGTCACCCAGGCGGACAGCCTCGCCGCGGTGCAGTTGCTGAGCGACGCCGGCGGTCTACACGGCCACAAGTACGCCATCGATGCCCTCGTCGCCGCGATGGCGCTTCGCTCCCCGGCACCTACCCTCGTACTGACCTCGGATCGCGACGACTGGTCGAAACTGTGCGGCGACCGCGTACAGATCAAGGACGTCTGACCTCGGCGTTCACTCATCTTGAATCCACCTGCTGATCGTGACTGGATCACGACATCTGGACGACGACCTTGCCCTTGGCGTGACCCCGTTCCAGGTAGGCGAAGGCGTCGGCGATCTGCTCGAAGGGAAGACGCGGTCGGTGACGGTCTTGGGGGTGCCCTTGTTGACGAGGCCCGCCAGTACTTCGAGGTCGGCTCCGCTGGGGTGCATGAACAGGTAGCGGTAGCCGACACCCCGGCGGCGGCCCGCCCGGCGGATCTCGGCGCTCGCCGCTGCGTGGCGAAGATGCCGCAGTCGCTGGACTTCACCGGGGCGGCTGGGCTCCCGCTCGCCGGACTGATGGCCTTGCAGGCGCTGCGCGACGAACCGGCGGTCAAGGGGGATGATGCTGCAACTTCGCTTGCCAGGATGCGAGTTGACAGCGATTCGGTGTTCGTGCTCGTTCGCTGTAATTCGTGGCGTTGCCGTCGCTACTGCCGTCAGCGCTCTGCACCTCCGGCGAATTCCAGGAACGCCGAAATTCCGTCAAGCGGCTTTGTCGTGCGGAGTGGTCGGCCGGAAGGTCGCACGCGTAGAACGCTGAGAACCGGTTCGGGGAGGTGTGCGCACGCCTCCCCGAACCGGTCGGCGCAGTGTTACTCGGCCGTCTCCGCTTGAGTGGAGCGCCTGGTGAGCAAGGGCCGCACGCGCTTCAGGTTCGCGATCGCGCACTAGGTGTATTGATCACGAGCGCTGTCTCTCCGATCCCGCGGCTATGCCCAACGAACCCCGTGGGGTCATTTTGAAGGGCCCGGGAGGGTCGAGGTTCAGTGAGCGGTGCCACGGTCGGCTGCGCGAGACATAGCGGATCAGCGGTGGCGGCGTACACGAGTTGCGCGACGATGCAGCTCCTCTGGCGATGGGGACCTTGGACCGTCTCCTCAGCGCGAGTAGTCCGCGAGAGTGAGTAGCAGGTGTGCCGACTCAGCGCGCACGTGATCGGAATGGGCACCTGCCGGATTGAGGTGGCGCCCGCGAACATACACATCGGAGGCGTCGATGTTGACGAAACGGTGGTCGAGCGCGGAGTGCGGATACCGCTCGTCGAGTGGCAACAGGGGTGTGGTGAACATGGGCGCTGGGGCCGGACCAATTCCGGAGTGTCCGATGCCGGGTTGCTGCTCGGCCCGCAGGTGCCAGAACCCCGTCGCCCGGTCGTGACGGGAGTAAGTGGCGACGACGGGGCCCCTCATCGGAGCGCCGTCATGCGCCTCGCTCGGCATAATGTTCGGAAAGAGCGAGAGGAACGCGTCCCGGCTTGCCGCCATCTGGAATAGCAGCATGCTGTCGGCGGTAAACGGGCGGGATGGAGAGTGGTCCGTCACGCTCCAGCCGAGTGTGTCATCAAGGCGAGCGTCTGCCGACCATTGGACCGCCTCGCACAGGAAGCGGCAGCCGAAGGAGTGCCCGACGAGGTGGAGGTACTGCCCGTCTCGGTTGGCGAGCACGGGCGCTGCTTCAGGGTCGGCGCGCTCGGCGTCCAGATAGCCGAGGAGTCGGCCCAGGATGTGGGCGGCGTGGCCTCCTCCTTCGCGTGCGCCCATAGCGTGCGCACGGTCCCGGATCCTGCGGTAGCCGGTGGGGGTGACCAGGCTCGATGATGGCCAGCGCACGACGACACACCATGGGCTGAAGCCCTGGGCCGCTAGGGTCGGATACCGGGCCGGGGCTGTTACAAAGACGTCTTGCATCAGAGACAACAGTCGCTCAGCGGTGCGGTAGGCGGAGTCGGGCGAGGTCTGCCAACCATGGACATAGACGAGTATGTCCGTCGCCCAGACAGGCGGGGCGAGGCGCTCCGCGAAGTAATGGCGCAGCCAGGCCTCGGGCACAGGCTTACCCGTGTCAGCGTCGAGCAGCCAGCCCGCCGCATCCAGGTCAACGACCTCCACCGTGCCGACTCGGCTCATGCCTCGCCTCCACTTGTCCGATCCAGACGAGCATCCATGCCACAGTGCAGACCGTAGGCGAACCCCAGGGGATTTCGGTATCGGGCGGCGAAGTCCCGGGCCAACTCATGAGTGATCTGGCCAGCGGTCGCCGACCCGCGCAAGTAGCGGGTGACGAACTCGAGCGCGTACTCGGCAGCAAACGCCTGCGGCATCGCGATCTGCGGCCCGAGCACTCCCTGCGCGCCGTGCTCGATGAACATGCTCCCAAGGAACGCTCGGTCCGCACTCGCCTCGGAGACCCCGGTGTGGCAGGCGTTGAGTAGGACAAGCGGTCGGAAACAACCGTGCCGGTAGTTTGCCCTTAGCTCACGTACGGTGTGGCCGTCGAAGGGGGTGCCGTCGGTGAGCCTGACGACCAGAGTCGGGGGTTCGGGAAGGTTGCCGACGAACTCTCCGTGGCACCAGAAGTACGTCAACTGCTCGTCCAGCTCGGGCTTCCCCAGATCGCGGACGAGCTCCTCATAAGTCGTTCGCACGGTGTACTCCGTGCCCGACGCCAGTGCCTTCGCGACTTCATCCGCACGGGTGGCGCTGCCCACGCGGACGTCGTGGTTCAGGCTGACCGAGGGCCGCTCGTGGGCTGCTCCGGGCGGCCCGATCCACGCGTAGGCATCACCGGTGTGCTCGATCTGATGCCGATGGCCGAGGAAGCGAGTGAAGAGAACCTCCAAGGTTGCAGGCACGGTGGAATCTTCGGTTGTGCACAGCAATGGCCAGGGCAAATGTAGATCGGAGTCGAACCGCACCCGCAGCCCCTCCTGGGACAGGGCCGAACGCAGGGAGTTGCGGAACATCTTGGTCGGATCGTCGTCACCGCGCAGCAGAGTGCTAAACAGCAGTGATTCCCCGCTTCGAGCCAGATCGGCCACTATCCGGCGCAGCTCCTCCTCAGGTTCGGCACTGAGGTCCGCGTTCGTTGCGTACGGGCGCCGTCGGCCCTGTAGAGGCCGACCCAGATCGTCGACCGGCTGGAAATCAACGAACTCCGATTTCCATCGGGCACGGAGCCGGGCCGCCGCCCCATGGACCTCATCGGGCCGGGCATGCAGGTCAACCTTATGCTCGGTGCCGTGGAGTGCCGGAACGGCCGATCCTGACATCCGCGCCCGGATCCGACCTCCGCCAAGGACGTCGAAGCTGACGCGGAGGTCGGGAGCCTCCGTCGTCAGGTGCGGCAAGAAGCGGAAGCCGTCGCTGGGGTCCTGAACAATGCGGGTGGTCAATTCACGGGGCATGAGTCAGGCCCTCCCCGTGCGTGGCCGCGGCTGTCTATTTCCCGACCCACTGGGCTTCGTCTCCGTGATGGACAGGTCGGACTCCACCTGCTGCAAGACGGTGCCTGTGTCGTGATGCACCAGGGTGAACCGGATCCGGTGTGTGCCGGGCTCCAGGGCCGTGAAGCGGAACTGCCCGGATTCGGTGTCTCCAGGGTGGTACGCCATCGTGGCTGGTGCAACCTCCGCGCCGCTCAACGGCACGGCCACGATGTCCAGCGCGGGCCGCTCACCGGGGCGAGCCCAGGGATGCTGGGACTCAGCGACCAGCTTCAGTGTCACGTGTACTGGAGTCCCCACACTGGGGTTGTCGTCCAAGAGCGTCAGATGCGCTCGGCAGCGTGGCGGTGCCGAAGGCGCCGGAGGTGCCACGTCAACCGCAACCACGCTACCGGCGACTGCATAGGGCTCGACCGCTGCTTCGTAGAAGGCATCCGCGAGGGCCACGATGATCGAGTTGATCGCCGGCCCGTCGGTGAAGAAGTAGTCAGCCATCGTGTTGTGAGCGTCCTGGTTGTCAGCGACTGCCTCCGTGACGGCGGCTTGGAAGTCCTGTGACTCCAGGAACTGCTTCTTAGAGTTCACCTTGGTTTGCCGGACCAGGTTCGGGTCGGCAAGCAGCAGTTGCAAGAGGCCCTGTACGAACTCCCTGATCTGGGAAGCAGCGAACGTCTCGGCACCGAAGAGGTCGTTCATCTTGTCTATGACGACCTGAAGCGCGACGTACTTCGGATCCTTCTTCGCTCCCGTACCGGCGGCGCTGATGCCCTTCAGCTGCCCGTCACCCACGAGTGAGATGTCGACCGGAATCGCCTTGTTGTGCTTGACCCCGACCAGCACCACGTCGGAGAGGTCTACGTCGGCCGCCCAGGCGGACTCGGCAATCACCTTCTCCAGCAGACGCAGGAAGATCGAGAGCATCTCCATGTAGGGATCGCCGTAGTCGACGATCTGGGACATGAAGTCGTAAAGCCGTACGTAGGTGGAGACGTCCTTGCGGAACAGGTCGAGCTCTTGGAGCTTGACCTTGTCCTCCACTTCGATGGCCCGCGCGTAGCGGCGCCGGAAGTCGTGCTGCGCCGGGCTGATCGCCGCGGAGAGAGCATTGTTGCCCTTCCGCGTCACCCACAGTTCGGCGACCTTGCGGACGTCGTCCTCGGTGTAGATCCCGGCCTGGGCGAGCTTATTGGCCAGGTGGACGACGACATACGGGTCGGTCTCGGTCTCCAGAGTCGCGTTCTTGAAGTACGGCTCGAAGGCCGTCTTGATGTCCTCGGGCTTGTTGGCGAAGTCGATGACGAACGTCTTGCGCTTCTGCTCCCCACCAGCGGTGCGGTGGGTGCGGTTGAGGCGCGAGAGCGTCTGTACCGCGGTGACCCCGGACAACTTCTTGTCGACGTACATCGCCGAGAGCAGGGGCTGGTCGAAGCCGGTCTGGAACTTGTTGGCGACCAGCATGATCTTGTAAGTGTCGCCCTTGAACGCGGCCGCCAGATCAGCCCCGGCGCCGGGGTTCATGTTGGCCTCGGTAAATTCATCGTCCTTCGACGGCTGCGGGCCCCAGTCGCTGTGCCAGGTCTCGTCCTCGGGCATGGTCACCCCGCCCGAAAAGGCGACCAGGGTGCGGTAGTTGTACGAGGCGTCCTCGGCTCGGCGCTTAGCGATGTAGGCGTCTATCGCCAGCTTGTACTTCACCGCGGACTTGCGGGAGTCGGTCACCACCATGGCCTTCGCCTTGCCTTCGAGGAGGTAGGCGACGTTGGCGTGGAAGTGCTCGACGACGATCTGCACCTTCTGGCTGACGTTCGTCGGGTGGAGCTGAACCCACCTCATCAGCCCCTTGCGGGCGGCAGCCTCCTCGACCTCGCCTCCGTCACCGACCTCGGCCTTGCCGGCGATCTGCAGCGCGGTGTCGTAGGACTGGTAGCCCTTGAGGACGTCGAGGATGTAGCCCTCCTCGATCGCCTGCTTCATCGAGTACAGGTGGAACTCGCGCGGCTTGCCGTCGGGGCCCTTGCGGCCGAACAGTTCGAGGGTCTTGTTCTTCGGCGTCGCGGTGAACGCAAAGTAGGAGATGTTCTCCGATTCGGCCCGCTCGGTCATCTCCGAGGCCAGCACCGACTCCACATCGACATCCCCGCCCTCCTCGATCTCCTTGAGCTCCTCGGCCGTCAGTACCTGCTTCAGCTTCGAGGAGATCTGCCCCGACTGAGAGGAATGCGCCTCATCAGCGATCACGGCGAATCGCTTGCCCTTCAGGCTGGCGTCGGTCCGGATCTCTTCCAGGGCGTGCGGGAAGGTCTGCACTGTCACCGCGATGATGAGCTCGCCGCTCTTCAACGCCTGCGCCAGCAGACCCGACTTCGACTTCGCGCCGGCCTTGCGGACGTCCTGGGGACTGATCGTCGCGACAATCTTCTTGTTCCCGTCGATCTGCCGGATCGCATCCTGCAGCTGGGAGTCGAGCACGGTACGGTCCACGACCACGATGACGGAGTCGAAGACCTTCTTGTCGTCGGCATCATGCAGTCGGGCCAGCCCGTGGGCGGTCCAGGCGATGGTGTTCGTCTTTCCTGACCCGGCCGAGTGCTCGATCAAGTACCGGTGTCCGACACCCTCCTCCTTCACTGCGGCGACGATGCTCGTGACGGCCTCCCACTGGTGGAAGCGCGGGAAGAGCATGCTCGTACGCCGCACCGAGGTGCCGGTGGTGACGTCCCACTCCTCCTTGGTCTGCACGATCATCAGCCGCCCGATGACGTTCAGCCACGCGTGCTTCTCCCAGACGCGTTCCCATAGGTACGCCGTCGCCGACCCGTCGTCCACGCCAGGCGGGTTGCCGGCACCACTTTCGAAGCCGATGTTGAACGGCAGGAAGTGGGTCTTGTCCCCCTCCAGCTTCGTGGTCATGGCCGCTAGGCCGTTGGAGACCGCGAAGTGCACCAGCGCCCGGTGACCGAACGACAGCAGCGGCTCCGGGCGCCCGTTCGTCAGCGGGTTGCGGTCGTGCTTGTACTGGTTGATCGCCTCGTCCAGCGACTGGGTGAAGTCGGTCTTCAGCTCCACCGTGGCCACCGGGAGCCCGTTGACGAAGAACACCAGATCGATGGTGCGCTGGTCGGCAGTCGAGAAATGCACCTGCCGCACCACCCGCACCCGCATGGCCTCGTAGCGCGCTGTAGTGGTCGCGTTGAGCGAGGTATCGGGGCGGAACTGTGCCATCTTCAACCGGCCGCCACCGATGTACTGCACCCCGTTGCGGAGAATATTCAGCGTCCCACCGCCGTGCTCCAGCGGCTTGTCCAGCGCCGCGGTCAGCACGTCGAGGAACTTCGCCTGTGACCCCGCTGCCTTCAGCGCCTTCTCGTACGCCGGTTTCTGCGTGTCCTTCAGCCACTCGAACAGATCCGACGGGAACAACGCCCGCTCACGGTCGTACTCGCCGCCGTCGTGGTCGTTCACCGAGTACAGCCAGCCGCGCGCCTCGAGGTACTCGCAAATCTCCTTCTCGAAGACCGCCTCGTTGTGGTCGGCCATTACGCCGCCGCCTCTCGTACGTCGATCTGTCCTGTCACGGCCGCCGTGATCACCGCCGACCGCCGCTCCCTGGCGAGTTCAATGAACTGCTCAGTCTCCGAAACGAGTTCGTCAATCTTGGTCGTTTGCTCGTCGAGGTACGTAACGATCTGGCGTTGCTCCGCGAGACTCGGCAGCCAGATCGGTGTTGTGCGCAAGATCGGAAGCCGAACGTTTGCCACTGTCGAGCCGTTTGCCGAGAGCAGGAAGTGGTCCTGTACACGGTCCGAGTAGATCTGCCACAGCAGGAACTCTCCTACGCAAACTGCGTCGTTGATCCGAAGCAGGACCATCCGCTGGCCAAGGCAAATCTGCTCATTTGGCACCATGCATGCCTCACCGGCTGGCGCCTCACGGGTGAACAACACGTCGCCGACGGACGGTGCACCTCCAGCGTTCCGGGCCTCCCAAGTCTCCGCACTGACGGGCAGGCCGTTTCCCGGCCGAAACTTTCCATTCCTGACCGAGGCGGTTCGGACTGCCTCGTACACGCCATCATCCGCAACCTCCGGCGTCGTATGTGGGCAGTCGACGACATCCGTGCATGCGTGCTGTAGTCGGGTATTGGGCGGCCGGGTATCGAAGGCTCTGTCAACAAGCGCGTGGCGGCGCTCGTGGAGCAACTCGATCAGCCGCTGCTGCTCCTCGATGAGCGTGTCGATGCGGTCCGTCTCGCGGTCAAGGTAGTCGACGATTGAACGCTGCTCGTCGGCAGGGGGCAGTACCAGAGGCATGCGAGCGAAGGTGCCCCAGTTACGGAAGTCAACGCTGCGCTCGCGGACGTTCGGCGCCTGGGTTGCGAGAAAGCCGGAGGTGCCTAGGAGGCGCAGCAGACGAGCAAGGTAAGCGGGATCATCGCCCGCCACAGGCTCACAGACGTGGTAGACGGGTGAACCGTTGCCCTGACTGTCAGAGACGCCGACGGCGCCAGCAAAACCGTCGAGGGCGTGGAAGACCAGGTCGCCGGGCCGGATCTCCTGATAGCCGTTCTCGGTATCCGAGAACGTGTAGCCGTCCTCGCGGCGGTTTGAACGCAGAGTGACCGTGCCATCCCGGTAGGCGGTGATGACACCGAGCCCCGACCGGGCAGGTCGGTCCAGCGGTCGCAACACACGCCGCACCGTTGTCTCACGCCAGTCGGGCGGCGGCTTGGTCGTCACTGCTCCACCTCCCGCAACAGGTCGAGGATCTTGGCGACCTGCTTTTCCAGGTCGGCGTCGATCTCGGCGAGCGGGCGGGGTGGTACGTACTTGTAGAACTGGCGGGTGAAGGGGATCTCGTACCCCGTCTTGGTCTTGGCCCAGTCAATCCAGGCATCGGGAACGTGCGGCTTCACCTCCGCGTCGAAGTACGCCTGGATGACCTCGCGCTCCGCTGCCGCGCCAGCAGTCGAGCCGCCGTAGGTGAAGGGCACGTTCTCGGTGTCGCGCTTCTTCGAGTCGGGCTTCGGATCACCCTTGCGGTTGACGACGGGATTCCCGCCCTCGTCCAGCAGGGGGCGCTCGACGGTGACCGTCCAGTAGCCGAACTCGTCATTGCGCAGCACCTTGGAGAAGTCGGGATCGGCGTCCTCAAAGTCGGCGTAGAGCCGCACGACCTCGGCGCGGTCGGCGTCGCTGATCTCGCGTCCCTTGGCTCCGAGGTTCTTGCGCATCTTGGTCCAGAACGACGTGCCGTCGATCAGTTGCACCTTGCCCTGGCGGGCGGGGTGCTTGGTGTTGTCCAGGATCCAGATGTAGGTGGCGATGCCAGTGTTGAAGAACATGTTGGTCGGCAGGGCGACGATCGCTTCGACGAGGTCGTTCTTCAGCAGCCACCGGCGGATGTTGGAGGGGCCGGATTCGGCGGCGCCGTTGAAGAGCGGAGAGCCGTTCATGACGATGCCGACGCGGCCGCCGCCGTCCTCGGGTGCGCGCATCTTGTGGGCCAGGTGGAGCAGGAAGAGCATCTGCCCGTCGGACGTTGCGGGGAGGCCCGGTGCGAAGCGGCCGTAGGGGCCGGCCGAGTCGCGCTCCTCCTTGATCGCCTTGGCGTACTGCTTCCAGTCCACGCCGTAGGGCGGGTTGGACATGCAGTAGTCGAACTGGCGGCCCTTGAAGGCGTCGTCAGTGAGCGTGTTACCGAAGGCGATGTTGGTCGCGTAGTGGCCCTTGGCGAGCAGGTCGGACTTGCAGATGGCGTACGACTGCGGGTTGTACTCCTGGCCGTACAGGCCCAGCTTCGCGTCAGGGTTCCCAGCGAGCAGGTGCTCCTCTGCCAGGGAGAGCATGCCGCCGGTGCCGGCGGTGGGGTCGTACAGCGATCGGATGATGCTGCCCTCGGTGAGGTCGACGTCCCTCTCCGCGAAGAGCAGGTCGACCAGCAGTCGGATCGCGTCGCGGGGTGTGTAGTGGTCGCCGGAGGTCTCGTTCGCTGCCTCATTGAACTTGCGGATGATGTATTCGAAGGCGTCGCCCATGTCGGCGTTCGACACCACATCTGGGTGGAGATCGACCTTGCCGAATGACTTGACGATCTCGCGCAGGAGCCCGGCCTTCTCCAAGGCCAGGATCTCCTTCTTGAAGTCGAAGTACTCGAACACGTCCACGTCGGCGGAGAACCGGTCGATGTAGTCGGCCAGGTTGTCCGCCAGCCCGTCCGCGTCCTCCAGCAAGTTTGCGAACGAGTAGTTGGAGGTGTTGTAGAAGGTCCGCCCTGTGGCCTTCTTGACCTCGACCTTGAGCCGGTTCGGGTTCTCGAACTTCGTTGCCAGCTCTCGCACCGTCGCATGATCAGGCTTAAGGATGCAGTCGAGCCGCCTCAGGATCGTGAACGGGAGGACCACTGTCCCGTACTGGTTGGGGCGATAGGGGCCCCGAAGCTGGTCAGCGATCGACCAGATGAAGCGACCGAGCGTGCTCACAAGTTCCTCACGAGAATCGTCTAACAGTGCCGATCACTTTGCCAGAGCCAGCAGCCACCGTTCCACAGTTCAGCCACTCACCGGTGTGGATCCCAGCACCGGCAGCGCATCCGCGTCCCAGCACAATCCCAGCACGGTACGGATGACCAGGGATGACGACAGGTGACGAGGGGTCAGCCATCCCAGCACCATCCCAGCACGGGAAAAAACTAAGGGCCCGACTCCGAAGAGTCGGACCCCATCTGACCTGCATGTTTGCGAGATCAGCGACGTGGTGATACGCCAGCCGCTACACGTTGAAGCGGAACTCCACCACGTCGCCGTCCTGCATCACGTACTCCTTGCCCTCCATGCGGGCCTTGCCCTTCGCGCGGGCCTCGGCGACCGAGCCCGTCTCGACCAGGTCCTCGAAGGAGACGATCTCCGCCTTGATGAAGCCCTTCTGGAAGTCGGTGTGGATCACACCGGCCGCCTCGGGGGCCGTGGCGCCCTTCTTGATCGTCCAGGCGCGGGTTTCCTTCGGGCCTGCCGTGAGGTAGGTCTGCAGGCCCAGGGTGTCGAAGCCGACGCGGCCGAGGGTGGCGAGGCCGGGCTCCTCCTGACCCATGGACTGGAGGAGTTCGAGGGCCTCGTCGTCGTCGAGTTCGATGAGCTCGGACTCGATCTTCGCGTTGAGGAAGATCGCCTCGGCGGGGGCGACCAGGGCGCGCTGCTCGTTCTTGAACTCCTCGTCGACCAGCTCGTCCTCGTCGACGTTGAAGACGTAGAGGAAGGGCTTGGTGGTCAGGAGGTGCAGCTCGTGGAGGAGCCTGCCCTTCTCGGTGCCCGCGGTGATGCCCGCGGCGAAGAGGGTCTGGCCGGACTCGAGGATCTTCTGGGCCTCCTCGACCGCGGCGAGGACCGCGACCTTCTCCTTCTGGAGGCGGGACTCCTTGGTGAGGCGCGGGACGGCCTTCTCGACGGACTGGAGGTCGGCGAGGATCAGCTCGGTGTTGATCGTCTCGATGTCGTCCTTGGGCGAGACCTTGCCGTCCACGTGGACGACGTTCTCGTCCTTGAAGGCGCGGATGACCTGGCAGATCGCGTCGGACTCACGGATGTTCGCGAGGAACTTGTTGCCGAGGCCTTCGCCCTCGCTCGCACCGCGCACGATGCCGGCGATGTCGACGAAGTCGACGGTGGCGGGCAGCAGCTTCTGGGAGTTGAAGATCTCCGCGAGCGTGTTCAGGCGCGAGTCGGGTACGCCGACGACACCGACGTTCGGCTCGATCGTGGCGAACGGGTAGTTGGCCGCCAGCACGTCGTTCTTGGTCAGGGCGTTGAACAGGGTCGACTTGCCGACATTCGGCAGACCGACGATTCCGATCGTGAGCGACACGTTGGCGACTTCCTGCAGTAAGGATGGGTGGGCCGATTCTCCAGTTTACGGGCGGGGACAACCGGGCAGTGACGTGTCCTGCCGGGGAGTGGCCGGGTGCCCGTTCGGCCATGTGGCATCGAACTCATTGCGAAGGTCATACAAAGGGCGTGTCCAACGCATCCTTCCTGCCGCATTGCGACCTACCTTGTCCCGGTGGAGCAGCCCAGGACACGTCCCCGTCAACGCAGGCAGCCGTCGCAGCAGGCCCCGCTGTCCCCGCAGGGCACCCTCGACGACGGAGCCACCGTCTACCGGGTGGTGAACGCGACCGGAGGGCGGACGCGGCCCGTGCCGCCCGCCGTCCTCGCGCTGCGCAGGCTGCCCAATCCGCGGCTCACCGGCATCGGCGCGGGGCTGTTCGCCGCCGCCGTCATGTTCGCGCTGGCCTGCCTCGACTGGCTGCTGTTCGACGGCTCTTCGGTCGTGTACGGGGCACTGTTCCTGCCGGTCAGCGCGCTGACCGCGCTGTGGGTGGGTCCCGCGGACCTGGTGACGGCGCCGATCAGCGTGCCGATCGCGTTCGCCGTCGGTGTGATTCCGATCTCCGGCGGCACGGGCGGCATCGGCGGGCAGACCATGGCCGTCGTCACGGCGCTCGCCGTCCACGCCGGGTGGCTGTACGGCGGCACGCTCATCGCCGGGCTGATCGCCACCGTACGGAAGGTCCGGCTGATGCGGGAGCGCCAGCGGCGGATGCTGCTGGCCGCGCAGACGGCGCGGCCCTCCCGGCGTCCGAGAGGGTAGCGCCTGCGGCCCGCCGGGTCAGCTGCCTGCCGCCGCCATGGCCGCGCCGACGATGCCCGCGTTGTTCTGCAGCTCCGCGGGGACCATCTCGGCCCGTACGTGATCGATGAGCGGCAGGAACTTGTCCGCCTTGCGGCTGACTCCGCCGCCGATGATGAAGAGCTCGGGCGAGAAGAGCATCTCCACATGGGCCAGGTACTTCTGCACCCGGTGCGCCCAGTGGTGCCAGCTCAGGTCCTCGTCCTCCTTGGCCTTCGTGGAGGCGTGCTTCTCGGCTTCGTGGCCGTTCAGCTCCAGGTGGCCGAGCTCGGTGTTGGGGACGAGCTGCCCGTCGACGAAGAGCGCGCTGCCGATCCCCGTACCGAAGGTCAGCATGATCACGGCGCCCTTGCGGCCGCGGCCCGCGCCGAACTTCATCTCGGCGACGCCTGCCGCGTCGGCGTCGTTGAGGACGGTCACCGGGAGGCCCAGCCGGTTGGCGAGCAGGGCGCGGGCGTCGGTGTCGACCCACGCCTTGTCCACATTGGCCGCGGACCGGGTGACTCCGCCGGTGACGACGCCGGGGAAGGTGATGCCGACCGGTCCCGACCAGTCGAAGTGGCCGACCACCTCGGCCACGCTCTCGGCCACGTCCTGGGGCGTGGCCGGGTGCGGTGTCAGTACTTTGTGGCGCTCCTGCGCCAGGTCTCCACGGTCCAGGTCCACGGGAGCACCCTTGATCCCGGATCCGCCGATGTCCACGCCGAAGATCTGCATGTGATCCACGGTACGGGCCCGCGCCGCGCCGCGCGCCACTTCCCGGGGCACCGGCCGCGCCCCGGGTGATTGTGCGGGCTACTGCGCGGAGAGTGCCGCGGCCTCGGCGCGCAGGTCGCGGCGGAGCTCCTTGGGCAGCGAGAAGGTGATCGACTCGTCGGCCGTCTTCACCGTTTCGACGTCCGCGTAGCCGCGCTCGGCCAGCCACTCCAGTACACCGTCGACCAGTACGTCGGGGACGGAGGCGCCGGAGGTGACGCCGACGGTGGTGACGCCGTCCAGCCACGCCTCGTCGATCTCGGTGGCGAAGTCCACCAGGTACGCCGCGGGGGCGCCGGCGTCGAGGGCGACCTCGACCATGCGGATGGAGTTCGAGGAGTTCTTGGAGCCGACCACGATGACCAGCTCGGCGTCCTCGGCCAGCTTCTTCACCGCGATCTGGCGGTTCTGCGTGGCGTAGCAGATGTCGTCGCTGGGCGGCGAGAGCAGCTGCGGGAACTTCTGCTTCAGCGCGTCCACCGTCTCCATCGTCTCGTCGACCGAGAGGGTGGTCTGGGAGAGCCAGACGACCTTCGACTCGTCGCGCACGGAGACACGGGCGACGTCCTCGGGGCCGTCGACCAGCGTGATGTGGTCGGGTGCCTCGCCGCTCGTGCCGATGACTTCCTCGTGGCCCTCGTGGCCGATCAGGAGGATGTCGTAGTCCTCCTTGGCGAACCGGACGGCTTCCTTGTGCACCTTGGTCACCAGCGGGCACGTCGCGTCGATGGTGGCGAGCCTGCGCTCGGCCGCCTCGGCGTGGACGGTCGGTGCGACGCCGTGCGCGGAGAACATCACGATGGAGCCCTCGGGGACCTCCGCGGTGACGTCGACGAAGATCGCGCCCTTCTTCTCCAGCGTCTGCACGACGTACTTGTTGTGCACGATCTCGTGGCGGACGTAGATCGGGGCCCCGTACTGCTCCAGGGCCTTCTCGACGGCGATCACGGCACGGTCCACGCCCGCGCAGTAGCCACGGGGCGCGGCGAGCAGGACTCGGCGGGCGTCACCGCGGTGAGCGGCGGCTGCGCTCGGGCCGGTGGCGGGCGACGGGCTGGGCGTAGCAGTCATGCGTCCCATCGTAAGGCCGTACCGAACAGGCGCGGGATCGGCCGGGTGGCCAGACTGATCCGTGCGCGACGCACACCGCGTGCGCGACCGTGCCCGTGCGGACGACGGAGGGTTCATGGCCGGCAGCGGTACGGGCGGTGCGGCGCTGCGGCGCACGCTCGGGTTCCGGGATCTGGTGGTCTACGGACTGCTGTTCATCGCCCCGATGGCGCCCGTCGGGGTCTTCGGGACGCTCGACGCGAAGTCGGGCGGCGCGGTGGCGCTCGTCTACGTCGCGGCGACGGCCGTCATGGCCTTCACCGCGTTCAGCTACGCGCAGATGGTGCGGGTCGCCCCGCTGGCCGGTTCGGTCTTCGCCTATGCCCGCAAGGGGCTCGGGGAGGGTCCGGGGTTCGTCGCCGGGTGGATGGCGATGCTCGACTACCTGCTGATCCCGGCGGTCGCCTATCTCTTCTCGGGGATCGCGATGAACGCACTGGTGCCGTCGGTGTCGCGCTGGGTGTGGACGGCGCTCGCGGTGGTCGTCACCACGCTGCTCAATCTGTGGGGGGTGCGGGCCGCCGCCCGGGTCGGGTTCGCGGTGCTCGCGATGGAGTCCGCGGTGCTGGTGGTGTTCGTGGTGTCGGCGGTGGTGGTGCTCGTCCGGCACGGCGCCCAGCGCGGCTGGTGGACGCCGTTCACCGGCGACTCCGGCTTCTCCGCGTCGGCGGTGCTGGGCGCGGTGTCGGTGGCCGTGCTGTCGTATCTGGGCTTCGACGCCATCGCCTCGTTCGCGGAGGAGGTCACGGGAGGGTCGGAGAAGGTGGCGCGCGCGGTGCTGTTCTGCCTGGTGCTGACCGGTGTGCTGTTCGTGGCGCAGGGCTATCTGGCGGCCCTGCTGGAGCCGGTGCCGTCGGCGGAGCTGGCCGCCCACCCGGCCGCGCAGGGGGCTGCGTTCTACGACACGGTGGACTTCGCGGTCGGCAGCTGGCTGCACGATCTGGTGGCGGCCAGCAAGGCGATCGGGGCGGCGTTCGCGGCGCTGGCCGGGCAGGCGGCCGCGGGGCGGCTGCTGTTCGCGATGGCCCGGGAGCGGCGGCTGCCCGGGCTGCTGGCCCGGGTCGACGGGCGGTCCGGGGTGCCGCGGGCCGCGATCCTCGCGGCCGCGGCGGTGACGCTGGTGGCGGCGGTCTGGGCGGCGCGACGCGACGACGGTCTCGACCATCTGGTGTCGGTGGTCGACATCGGTGCGCTGACGGCGTTCGTGCTGCTGCACGCGTCGGTGGTCGGCTGGTTCGCCGTACGCCGGATGGAGGGTCCGCCGAGCTGGTGGCGGCATGTGCTGATGCCGGTGGTGGGCGCGGGGGTGCTGATCGCGGTGATCGTGGAGGCGTCCGCGAGCGCGCAGGTGGTGGGGGTCTGCTGGTTCGCTGTGGGGTTGGTGGTGCTGGCGTTGCAAATGGGGCGCCGCCCGGTCGTATAGGGGCGTCCTGTCGCGCGCCGTCGGACTGCCGCGTTGTCCGTACCGGCGGATACGCTCGCCCGCATGGCTCTCAATACGTCCGCGGAAGCTCCGCTGCCCGTCGGCGAGGTGTCACGGCTCATCGGCGGATGGATCGACCGGCTCGGTGCCGTCTGGGTCGAGGGACAGATCACCCAGCTGTCGCGGCGGCCGGGCGCCGGGGTGGTGTTCCTGACGCTGCGCGACCCGTCGCACGACATCTCCGTGAGCGTGACCTGCTTCCGACAGGTCTTCGACCGGATCGCGGACGTGGTGACGGAGGGTGCACGGGTCGTCGTCCTCGCCAAGCCCGAGTGGTACGCGCCCCGCGGGCAGCTGTCGCTGCGGGCCACGGAGATACGGCCGGTGGGCATCGGGGAGCTGCTGGTCCGGCTGGAGCAGCTGAAGAAATCCCTGGCCGCCGAGGGACTCTTCGCCCTGGACCGGAAGAGGCCGCTGCCGTTCCTGCCGCAGCTGATCGGTCTGGTCTGCGGGCGTGCGTCGGCGGCCGAGCGTGATGTCCTGGAGAACGCGCGGCGGCGCTGGCCCGCGGTGCGGTTCGAGGTCCGCAACACCGCGGTGCAGGGTGTGCACGCGGTGAACCAGGTGGTCCAGGCGGTGAAGGAGCTGGACGGGCTGCCGGACGTCGACGTGATCATCGTGGCGCGCGGCGGCGGCAGCGTGGAGGACCTGCTGCCGTTCTCGGACGAGCAGCTGATCCGTACGGTCGCCGGGTGCCGCACGCCGGTGGTCTCCGCGATCGGCCACGAGCCGGACTCCCCGCTGCTCGACCTGGTCGCGGATCTGCGGGCGTCCACGCCGACGGACGCGGCGAAGAAGGTGGTGCCGGATGTCGGCGAGGAGCTGGACCGGGTGCAGCAGCTGCGGGACCGCGCGCTGCGGACCCTACGGGGGCTGCTGGACCGTGAGGAGCGGGGACTGGCACATGCGCTCGGCCGGCCGGCCATGCAGCAGCCGCAGCGGATGGTCGACGAGCGTGCGGCGGAGGTCGACGCCCTGATCGGTCGCAGCCGCCGGGTACTGGGGCACCTGCTGGACCGCGCGGACTCGGAGCTCGCCCACACCCGGGCGCGTGTGGTCGCGCTGTCGCCCGCGGCGACGCTGGAGCGCGGGTACGCGGTGCTGCAGCGGCCGGACGGACACGTGGTCCGCTCCCCCGCGGATGCCGGGGCGCCCGGCGAGGAGCTGCGGGCGCGGGTGTCGGAGGGCGAGTTCACCGTGCGGGTCGCCGAATGACGCACCTGCCGCCCGGGTGCTCGCGCGCCCGGATCTGTTGTCGTAGCTCACACATAGGGTGGATCACATGACGGACGACGCGACAACGGCGGCTGCCGCCACGGACACGCTCGGGTACGAGCAGGCGCGGGACGAGCTGATCGAGGTCGTGCGGCGCCTGGAGGCGGGCGGCACGACGCTGGAGGAGTCCCTGGCGCTGTGGGAGCGCGGCGAGGAGCTGGCCAAGGTGTGCCGGCGCTGGCTGGAGGGTGCCCGCGCCCGCCTGGACGAGGCCCTCGCCCGGCCGGGGACGGAGCAGCCGGAGGGGCAGGGCGACGCCGCCGGCTGAGCCGGACCGGCGCCGGAATGAATCAGGCGGGCCCGGTGGTTGTGGGCCTCGTCGACAGTCACCAACCGGGCACGAACCCCACCGCATCTTTGTGCGGTGGATCACCCGGGGCAGGTTTTAGTTGAAAGTTAACCTACCGCTCGGTTACGGTCGTCGTACCGCTTGATCCCCCGTATGTCCCGGAAGGTTTTCGCAAGATGTCCCTCGCTCTTGACCCCGCTGCCCAGGACCTCCTCTTCCGCGAGGCCCGCACCGCCAACACCTTCACCGACGAGCCGGTCTCCGAGGAGCAGGTCCAGGCGATCTACGACCTGGTCAAGTACGGCCCCACCGCCTTCAACCAGTCGCCGCTGCGCGTCGTCCTGGTCCGCTCCGACGACGCCCGCGCGCGCCTCGTGAAGCACATGGCCGAGGGCAACCAGCCGAAGACCTCCACCGCCCCGCTGGTCGCGATCCTGGCCGCCGACAACGAGTTCCACGAGGAGCTCCCGGCCCTGCTGCCGCACTTCCCGCAGGCCAAGGACG
Source organism: Streptomyces sp. NPDC058231 (assembly GCF_042882275.1). Taxonomy (NCBI): domain Bacteria; kingdom Bacillati; phylum Actinomycetota; class Actinomycetes; order Kitasatosporales; family Streptomycetaceae; genus Streptomyces; species Streptomyces sp. NPDC058231. Next base: position 96,779 of record NZ_JBHVWN010000025.1, read on the forward strand.
CGTTCTTCTCCGAGCGCCCGGTCCGTGAGTCGGCCGCCTCGCTGAACGCCGCCCTGCAGGCCGCGTACTTCATCATCGGCGTCCGCGCCGCCGGCCTGGCCGCCGGCCCGATGACCGGCTTCGACGCCGCGGGCATCGAGAAGGAGTTCCTGGACGGCGACCACAGCCTGCTGATGGTCGTCAACATCGGCAAGCCGGGCGAGGACGCCTGGTTCCCGCGTCTGCCGCGTCTCGCCTACGACGAGGTCGTCAAGACCGTCTGAGCCGGCTCGCACGCACGGCGAAGGGCCCGGGAGCACGTGCTCCCGGGCCCTTCGCCGTGCGCCGGCCCCGGCACCGGCCGGACGACTGCCGTCTCAGGACGGCTTGAGCGCGGCGGCCAACGCCGCCCGCC
>NZ_JBHVWN010000026.1:0-94364 GCF_042882275.1 Streptomyces sp. NPDC058231
CCCGGCAGCCAGGGCGTAACATCCGCCCGGTGCTCCAGCGGCGAACGCGGGTGGCGCCGCGGCCCAGTTCCCCGGACCGACCCGGGAACTGGGCGGCGGCGCCGTTTCGTTGTCCGCCCGGGCGGTCGCCGGCGCGCGGCCGGCGGTACGGATTCCGAATCCGTACCGACCCCACCGTTCCACTGCCCTGTGAGGTGTGGCACGATGCTGGCCACCCCCACGCCACGGCCGATGTCCCCGTTGTCCACGGCGTCGCCGCACCACAGGAACCACAGGAGACATCCCGCGTGCAGACCTCCGAACTCCCGGACCTCGCGCACACCGACACCAGGCCGATGCAGTGGCTCGTCACCGCCACCGCCATGGCCGCCGTCGTCGCGGGGGCCGGTCTGCTCCAGCCCGACGCGGCCACCGCCTCGGCCTCGACCGCCCACCGCGTCACCACGCAGCACGGCACCGCACCCGTGGCCGCCCCCGACCCGGCCGGTGTGAGCTTTCCGCTGGAGTGCGGGTCGGCGGGCAGCACCGTCGCCAAGCAGGTACCCGGCGACCTCGACGGCGACGGCCGGCCGGAGACCGTGGCCGTGGTCCACTGCGCGGCCGGATCCGGTACCCCGCCCAGCGGCGTCTACGTGCTCACACACGGAAGCGGGGCCGCACCCCGGATCGTCGCGACCCTGGTGGACCCCGCCCAGAAGATGAGCGTCGGCGCATTCACGGTGCGTGAGGGGACCATCTCCGCCACGCTCCTCGGCTACTCCTCGCCCGGCATCCCGCGCTGCTGCCCCGACCAGCAGGAAAGCGTGACCTGGCAGTGGCGGAACGGCGCCTTCGTCCGTGCCGCGCGGGGCGACGCGAACAGCGTCTGACCGGTCGCTCCCCGTGCCCGGCGGGCCGCCGGGCGGATCACCGCGTGGGTCAGGCGGCCTCGGGGCCGTAGACCTCGACCCTGTCCGAAACGCGCCGTACATGAATACAGTCGCCCGGGCACTCCTTCGCCGAGTCGACCACGTCCTGAAGCAGCGGCAGCGGCACGGGTGTCGTGGCGCCCTTGTCCTGGAGCAGTTCGTCCTCGCCGCTCTTCACATACGCCAGGCCGTCGATGTCCAGCTCGAAGACCTCGGGCGCGTACTGCACGCAGATGCCGTCCCCCGTGCAGAGGTCCTGGTCGATCCAGACCTCCAGATCCTGCGCGTCGCTGCCGGTCGGAGCGTCCTGCTGCACGGTCATTTCTCCTGCCGTTCCTGCGTATCAGTATCAAAAATAGCCAGCCCTGACGGGTGTTGACCGGTTCGACGATACAACCGGCCGCTTTCCGATGTTGAAGGGTGGGTATTCCCCTGGCGTGAGGGAGAGCGCAAGGGTGAAGATCGGACACACCCCACAGTCTTTGTGATCTAGGGGTTTCAATCATCACCCACCCAGGTAGGGTCAGGAAGCGTCCAGCTCCCCTTGGAGGAGGTGAGGACCGTGGCAGCCCACGACGACGACATCACCCGCGGCATCCGGCCCGGGCGGGGGTCCGATGACCCAGCCGGCCAGGTCGCCTATCTTGAGCAGGAAATCGCCGTCCTGCGACGTAAGCTCGCCGACTCTCCGCGCCATACGAGGATTCTCGAAGAGCGGATCGTCGAGTTGCAGACGAACCTCGCAGGCGTGTCCGCCCAGAACGAGCGGCTCGCCAACACCCTGCGCGAGGCCCGCGACCAGATCGTGGCCCTCAAGGAGGAGGTCGACCGGCTCGCACAGCCGCCGGCCGGCTTCGGAGTCTTCCTGCAGGGCAACGAGGACGGCACCTGCGACATCTTCACCGGGGGCCGCAAGCTCCGGGTGAACGTCAGCCCCAGTGTCGAGCTCGACGACCTCCGGCGCGGCCAGGAGGTCATGCTCAACGAAGCGCTCAACGTGGTCGACGCCATGGAATTCGAGCGGGCCGGGGACATCGTCACCCTCAAGGAGATCCTTGAGGACGGCGAGCGGGCCCTGGTCATCGGGCACACCGACGAGGAACGGGTGGTGCGGCTCGCCGAGCCGCTGTTCGACATCACCATCCGCCCCGGCGACGCCCTCCTGCTCGAACCCAGGTCCGGCTACGTCTACGAAGTGGTGCCCAAGAGCGAGGTCGAGGAACTCGTCCTCGAAGAGGTTCCTGACATCGACTACGACAAGATCGGCGGTCTGGGCGACCAGATCGAACTGATCCGGGACGCGGTCGAGCTCCCCTACCTCCACCCCGATCTCTTCAAGGAGCACGAGCTGCGGCCTCCGAAGGGCATCCTGCTCTACGGTCCGCCCGGCTGCGGCAAGACGCTCATCGCCAAGGCCGTCGCCAACTCCCTGGCGAAGAAGGTCGCGGAAGTCACCGGGCAGCCCACGGGGAAGAGCTACTTCCTCAACATCAAGGGCCCCGAACTCCTCAACAAGTACGTGGGTGAGACCGAGCGGCACATCCGCCTGGTCTTCCAGCGGGCCCGTGAGAAGGCCAGCGAGGGAACCCCCGTCATCGTCTTCTTCGACGAGATGGAATCCCTCTTCCGCACCCGTGGATCGGGCGTCAGCTCGGACGTGGAGAACACCATCGTCCCGCAGCTGCTCGCCGAGATCGACGGTGTGGAGGGCCTGGAGAACGTCATCGTCATCGGCGCCTCCAACCGCGAGGACATGATCGACCCCGCGATCCTGCGGCCCGGCCGTCTCGATGTGAAGATCAAGATCGAGCGTCCGGACGCGGAGGCCGCGAAGGACATCTTCGCGAAGTACCTCACGCCCTCCCTGCCGCTGCACTCGGACGATCTCGCCGAGCACACCGGCTCGAAGGAAGCCGCGGCCCACGCCATGATCCAGTCCGTCGTCGAGCGGATGTACACCGAGTCCGAGGAGAACCGCTTCCTCGAAGTCACGTACGCCAACGGCGACAAGGAAGTCCTGTACTTCAAGGACTTCAACTCCGGCGCGATGATTCAGAACATCGTCGACCGGGCCAAGAAGATGGCCATCAAGGCCTTCCTCGACCAGGGCCAGAAGGGCCTTCGCGTCTCCCATCTCCTCCAGGCGTGTGTGGACGAGTTCAAGGAGAACGAGGACCTTCCCAACACCACCAACCCGGACGACTGGGCCAGGATCTCCGGCAAGAAGGGCGAGCGGATCGTCTTCATCCGCACCCTCGTCACCGGAAAACAGGGCGCGGACACCGGCCGGTCCATCGACACGGTGGCGAACACCGGACAGTACCTGTAGAACTCGGACCGGCTGCGGATGCCCGGCCGGGCATCCGCAGCCGGTTGTTTTCCGGACAGCTCCCGCGACACCGGAGCAATGACGTAATTGATCTCCCCACCAGCGCAGAGGCGCTCTAGGCTCTTCCGTACCGCCCGGTCGCGCAGTGCGGGGGCGGGCACCGCACACGCACCGGACAAGCAGCGGTACTTGAGCGCCGATCCCGGAAGGGAACGCCGCCGGGCAAGGAGGGCCGCATGACCGTACGGCGAGTAATGGGCATCGAGACGGAGTACGGCATCTCCGTGCCCGGACATCCCAACGCCAATGCCATGCTCACCTCGTCCCAGATCGTCAACGCGTACGCGGCGGCGATGCACCGGGCGCGACGCGCCCGCTGGGACTTCGAGGAGGAGAACCCGCTGCGTGACGCGCGAGGCTTCGACCTCGCCCGCGAAACCGCCGACTCCAGCCAGCTCACGGATGAGGACATCGGCCTCGCCAATGTCATCCTCACCAACGGTGCCCGGCTGTACGTGGACCACGCGCACCCCGAGTACAGCTCGCCGGAGATCACCAACCCGCGGGACGCGGTCCTGTGGGACAAGGCCGGCGAACGCATCATGGCCGAGGCCGCCGAACGCGCGGCCCAGCTCCCCGGCGCCCAGCCGATCCACCTCTACAAGAACAACACCGACAACAAGGGCGCCTCCTACGGCACGCACGAGAACTACCTGATGAAGCGGGAGACCCCGTTCTCGGACATCGTGCGCCACCTGACCCCGTTCTTCGTCTCCCGCCAGGTCGTCACCGGCGCCGGCCGCGTCGGAATCGGCCAGGACGGCCACGAGCACGGCTTCCAGATCAGTCAGCGGGCGGACTACTTCGAGGTCGAGGTGGGCCTCGAGACGACCCTCAAGCGCCCCATCATCAACACCCGGGACGAACCCCACTCCGACGCCGAGAAGTACCGCCGCCTGCATGTGATCATCGGCGACGCGAACCTGTCGGAGATCTCCACCTACCTCAAGCTCGGCACCACCGCCCTCATCCTGTCCATGATCGAAGACGGCTTCATCAACGTCGACCTCGCCGTCGACCAGCCGGTGCGCACCCTGCACCAGGTCTCGCACGACCCGAGCCTGCAGCACCTCATCACGCTCCGCAGTGGCCGGACACTCACCGCGGTGCAGCTCCAGATGGAGTACTTCGAGCTCGGCCGCAAGTACGTCGAGGAGCGGTACGGGGCGGACGCCGACGAACAGACCAAGGACATCCTGATCCGCTGGGAGGACACGCTCAACCGGCTGGAGAACGATCCGATGAGCCTCTCCGGCGAGCTCGACTGGATCGCCAAGCGGGAGCTCATGGAGGGTTACCGCCGCCGCGACAACCTGGACTGGGACGCGGCCCGGCTGCACCTGGTGGACCTCCAGTACGCGGACGTGCGGGCCGAGAAGGGCCTGTACAACCGTCTCGCGGCCCGCGGGAAGATGAAGCGCCTCCTGGACGAGAGCGAGGTCGAGGAGGCCCGTGCCAAGCCTCCGGAGGACACCAGGGCGTATTTCCGTGGCCGTTGCCTGGAACAGTACGCGGACGACGTCGCCGCGGCCTCCTGGGACTCGGTCATCTTCGACCTGCCGGGTCACGACTCGTTGCAGCGCGTGCCCACACTGGAACCGCTCCGGGGGACCCGTAACCACGTCAAGGAGCTCCTGGACCGCTGTCGTACGGCGGAAGAGCTGGTCCGGGTGCTCTCGGGCGGCTGAAATGGCCGTGATCCGGGAATCATCGAGATGACCCCGGGCGTATGGACAAGTACCGGGCCGATGTCGGACCTCCTAGGTAGGGTCTGACCAAGTGCTTCGAACCGAGCGGGGTGAGCTATATGGCGACCAAGGACACCGGCGGCGGACAGCAGAAGGCGACACGTTCCACCGAGGAGGTCGAGGAGCAGGCGCAGGAGGCGCAGGCGTCCGAGGACCTCAAGGAGCGGCAGGAGAAGCTGAGCGACGACGTCGACTCGGTTCTGGACGAGATCGACGACGTCCTGGAGGAGAACGCCGAGGACTTCGTCCGTTCCTTCGTTCAAAAGGGTGGACAGTAGTTCACTGATGTGAACGACGGGGGAGAGGTGCGGCGTGCGCGGTACGGGAGAGGCAATCCCGTACCGCGCGCGGGCACAGGTATCACGGCACCGGGCACAGCTGCCCCCGTCATGCATGTGGATCAACGCCACGGGGCGGGTAGGGTCCGTGGCGTAACCGCATCAACTGCAATCCGGCCATCGGCAAGTTGGGGGATGATCCTGACACCTTGCGCAGGGCCATCGCATACCTGGAGGGAAACGCGTGGAAGCCAACACTCGTAGCACCGGGCGTCTACCAGCTGCCTTCCTGACGCCGGGATCCTCTTCGTTCATGGACTTCCTGTCCGACCAGTCGCCCGAGATGCTCCCGGGCAACCGGCACCTGCCGCCCCTGCAGGGGGCCGTCGAGGCGCCGCACGGGACGACGATCGTCGCCGTGACGTTCCCCGGTGGCGTGGTGCTCGCCGGTGACCGTCGGGCCACCATGGGCAACATGATCGCGCAGCGCGACATCGAGAAGGTCTTCCCGGCCGACGAGTACTCGGCGGTGGGCATCGCCGGTACGGCCGGCCTCGCCGTGGAGATGGTCAAGCTCTTCCAGCTGGAGCTCGAGCACTTCGAGAAGGTCGAGGGTGCCCAGCTCTCCCTGGAGGGCAAGGCGAACCGGCTCTCCACGATGATCCGCAGCAACCTGGCCATGGCCATGCAGGGTCTCGCCGTGGTCCCGCTCTTCGCCGGCTACGACGTCGACCGCGAGAAGGGCCGGATCTTCTCGTACGACGTCACCGGCGGCCGCTCCGAGGAGAAGGGCTACGCGGCCACCGGCTCCGGCTCGATCTTCGCCCGCGGGTCGATGAAGAAGCTCTACCGCGAGGACCTGACGGAGCAGCAGGCGCTCACCCTGGTCGTACAGGCGCTGTACGACGCCGCGGACGACGACTCGGCGACCGGCGGCCCGGATGTGGCCCGGCGGATCTACCCGATCGTCACCGTCATCACCGACGAGGGCTTCCGGAGGCTCGCGGAGGCGGAATCCTCCGAGATCGCTCGGGCCATTCTGGAACGCCGGCTGGAACAGCCCGACGGCCCGCGCGCCGCGCTGCTCTGACCCGGTTTCCGGGGCCTCCTCGATGCACTCGTCACTGACAGAAAGGGACGGATAGCCGGTGTCGACGCCGTTCTATGTCTCACCTCAGCAGGCCATGGCCGACCGGGCGGAATACGCCCGGAAGGGCATCGCCCGTGGTCGCAGCCTGGTTGTGCTGCAGTACGCCGACGGCATTGTGTTCGTCGGCGAGAACCCGTCCCGTGCGCTGCACAAGTTCAGCGAGATCTATGACCGGATCGGTTTTGCCGCTGCCGGCAAGTACAACGAGTACGAGAATCTGCGCATCGGCGGAGTCCGATACGCAGATCTCCGCGGATACACCTACGACCGTGACGATGTGACGGCCCGTGGGCTCGCCAACGTCTACGCGCAGACGCTGGGCACCATTTTCTCCAGTGCGGCGGAGAAGCCGTACGAGGTGGAACTGGTGGTCGCCGAGGTCGGCGCCCAGCCCGATGGCGATCAGATCTATCGGCTGCCGCACGACGGATCGATCGTGGACGAGCACGGCTCGGTCGCGGTGGGCGGCAACGCGGAGCAGATCAGCACGTTCCTCGATCAGCGCCACCGTGACGGGATGACGCTGGCGGAGGCGCTCAAGCTGGCCGTGCAGGCGCTGTCCCGCGATCCCAACGGGAGCGAGCGGGAGATCCCCGCGGAGCGGCTGGAGGTGGCGGTCCTGGACCGTACGCGGCCTCAGCAGCGGAAGTTCAAGCGGATCGTCGGCCGGCAGCTGGCTCGGCTGCTGGAGGCCGACGGCGGGTCCACGCCGACGGACGCCCCGTCGGACCTGGAGGACGGCGAGGGGGGCGACGCCCCCACCGATGTCCCGAAGCCGTCGGTGTCCGGCGACTCCCCGGATTCGTCCGAGGAGTAGCCCCACGCTCCGACCCGTGCCCCGGTCCGCCGCTCCCGGCGTGCCGGGGCACCGTCATGAGCGGGGCGGCGGCGGGGGCGCGGAGGAGCCGCGGACGACCAGGTGCACGGGCAGGCTGCCGGGCTCCGCCGGCCGGCCGTCGAGGACGGCCAGCAGAGCGTTCATACCTCGCTCGCCGACCTGTTCGGCGGGGAGCTGCACGGTGGTGAGTTCGGGTTCGACGGCGGTCGCCAGGGCCAGGTCGTCGAAACCGGTGACGGAGACGTCGTCGGGGACCCGCAGACCGAGCCGGCGAGCGGCCTTGCAGGCGCCCGCGGCGAGGATGTCGTCGTCGCAGACGACGGCGGTCGGGCGGGGGCCGGGGGCCGCCAGCGCGTGTTCCGCGGCTTCGCGGCCCGCGCGGACGTCGAGCGCCGCCGGAACGGTGCGCACCTCGGTGCCGGGCACGGCCCGCACGGCGTCCCGCAGGGCCCGGGCGCGGACGGCGAAGGTCCAGGAGTCGATGGCCGACGCCAGGTGCAGGAAGCGGCGGTGGCCGAGGCCGAGCAGATGCTCCGTCACCTGGCGCATGCCGTCGGCGATGTCGAGGTTGACCCGGGCCGCGGCGCCGGGGTCGGCGGGGTCGCTGTCCAGCATGACCAGCGGCAGCCCGGTGCCGCGCAGGGCGTCGAGGGCATCGGCCGCCATGGAGGAGGCGATGACTCCGTCCAGGGCGGCGCGGGCGGAGGCGAAGGGGTCCCTGGCCGGGCCCGTGCCGTCCGGGGAGGGGTAGAGGACCACCCCGAAACCGTGCTCGGCCGCGACGGCGGCGGCGCCGGTGTAGACGCGCGCGAAGAACTCGTTGGTGAGCGCAGGGACGACCAGCAGGGCGGTCCTTGTGCGCCCCAGGCGCAGGCTGCGGGCGGCGAGGTTGGGGCGGTAGCCGAGGTCCTCGGTGGCGGCGCGGACCCGCTCGGCGGTGGCCGCGGAGACCCTGCCGCGCCACTTGTCGCCGAGGACGAGGGAGACGGTGGCCTGCGAGACGCCTGCGGCCCGGGCGACGTCGCGGCTGGTGGGCCTGGCCGGGGCGGGCTGGGATGCGCTGGTCACGGTGCCTCCGGGCGGGGCGGGAGCGGTGCTGGCGGGTGCGACGAGGTGGACTGCGGACTGGCCACATGGTACGTATGAAGCTCGACGTTATACGTAAAACCTCGGGTGTCCGGAAGGCGCCCGGGGGAGAGGGGCGGGACATGGCCGCGGGATATCTGGACATCCTCCGGGCGCGGCACGCCGCCCGGCTGCTGGCCGGCACGCTGGTGGGCCGGCTGCCCAACGGCACGGCGCACATCGCGATCGTCCTGTTCACCCGGGCCGAGGGCGGCAGCTACACGCTCGCCGGGGCGCTCGCGGCGGTGTACGGCCTCGCCACGGCGGTCGGGCAGCCGCTGCTGGGCCGCGCGGTGGACCTGTACGGCCAGCCGCGCGTCCAGCTCCCCGCGTCCGTGCTGTCCGCGCTGGGCATGGCCCTGCTGGCCCTGGCGGGCCTCGGATCGCTACCGCTGGCGTACGGGGCCGTGATCGTGGCGGGGGTCTTCACGCCGCCGCTGGAGGGCGGTCTGCGAGCGCTGTGGCCGACGGTCCTGGGGAGCGAGGACCGGGTGCACCGGGCCTACGCCATGGACGCGGTGGCCCAGGAGGTCATGTTCACCGTGGGGCCGCTGCTGGTGACGGTGCTGGTCGCGCTCCGGTCGCCCGCAGCGGCGCTGCTCGTCATCAACGGGCTCGGGGTGCTGGGCGCCCTCTCCGTGGTGCTGTCGGAGCCCTCCCGCACCTGGCGTTCGGCGCCACGTGAGGCCCACTGGCTCGGCGCGCTGCGTTCGCCGGGGCTGCTGGCCCTGCTCGGTTCGTTCTTCTTCGTCGGGCTGGCGCTGGGGTCGATCACGGTGGCGGGCGTCGCGTACGCCGACGACCACGGCCGGCAGGCGGTGTACGGCTGGCTGATGGCCGCTCTGGGGCTCGGCGCGCTGATCGGCGGATCGGTCTACGGGGCACGGCAGTGGGCCGGGGCACCGGAGCGCCGGCTGCGGGTTCTGGTCGCGCTGCTCGCCGTCGGCTACCTGCCGCTGATGCTGACGCCCGGGGTGGCCGCGATGACCGCACTGGCCGCGCTCGCCGGGGTGTTCCTGGCGCCGGCGATCGCCTGCTCGTTCATCGTGGTGGACCGGCACGCGCCGCGGGGCACGGTGACCGAGGCGTTCTCCTGGCTGGTGACCACGTTCGGAGTGGGCGCGGCGGCGGGAACGGCCGTGGCGGGCCCGGCCGTCGAACGGGGCGGCACGGCGTGGAGCTTCGCCGTGGCGGGGGCCGGCGGGGTGGCCGCGCTGCTGGTTCTGCTGGCCACGGGAAGGGTCCTCGCAGTTCCCGGGCGTACGGCTGTTTCCGCACAGAGTTCGGAAAATGATCGAAACGGTGCTGTCCAACCCGGTTTCAGCTCGGGCCATCAGGCGTAATGTTCAGTCATGGACCGCCGCATTTTCGGGCTGGAGAACGAGTACGGCGTCACGTGCACGTTCAGGGGACAGCGCCGACTGTCTCCTGACGAAGTGGCGCGCTACCTCTTCCGCCGTGTCGTGTCATGGGGCCGCAGCAGCAATGTCTTTCTGCGGAACGGCGCCCGCCTCTACCTCGACGTGGGATCGCATCCGGAATATGCAACCCCCGAGTGCGACAATCTGACCGAGCTGGTCACCCACGACAAGGCCGGCGAGCGCATTCTCGAAGGTCTGCTTGTCGACGCCGAACGCCGCCTGCACGAGGAGGGAATCGCGGGCGACGTCTATCTGTTCAAGAACAACACCGATTCGGCGGGAAACTCCTACGGGTGCCACGAGAACTACCTCGTGGCGCGGCACGGAGAATTCTCCCGGCTCGCGGACATCCTCATTCCCTTCCTCGTCACCAGGCAGCTGCTCTGCGGCGCGGGCAAGGTGCTGCAGACCCCGCGCGGCGCGGTCTACTGCGTCAGCCAGCGTGCCGAGCACATCTGGGAGGGCGTCAGCTCCGCGACGACGCGCTCCCGTCCGATCATCAACACGCGTGACGAGCCGCACGCCGACGCGGAGCGGTACCGCCGCCTCCACGTCATCGTCGGCGACTCCAACATGTCCGAGACGACGATGCTGCTCAAGGTCGGCGCGACGGACCTGGTGCTCCGCATGATCGAGGCCGGCACGGTGATGCGGGACCTGACGCTGGAGAACCCGATCCGGGCGATCCGTGAGGTCAGTCACGACATCACCGGACAGCGCAAGGTCCGCCTCGCCAGCGGCCGCGAGGCCTCCGCCATCGAGGTGCAGCGCGAGTACTACGAGAAGGCCGTGGACTTCGTCGACCGCCGCGGCATCCGCACCGGCACCGTCGCGCAGGTCCTGGAGCTGTGGGGCCGTACGCTCGACGCGATCGAGGCCGAGGACCTCGACCGGATCGGTACCGAGATCGACTGGGTGATGAAGTACAAGCTCATCGAGCGGTACCGGGCCAAGCACAACATGACGATGTCGCATCCGCGGGTCGCCCAGATAGACCTCGCCTACCACGACATCCACCGTCGGCGCGGGCTGTACTACCTGCTGGAGCGGAAGGGGCAGGCCGCCCGTATCTGCAACGACCTGAAGATCTTCGAGGGCAAGTCGGTGCCCCCGCAGACCACCCGGGCGCGGCTGCGCGGTGACTTCATCCGACGGGCCCAGGAACAGCGTCGGGACTTCACCGTCGACTGGGTCCACCTCAAGCTCAACGACCAGGCGCAGCGCACGGTGTTGTGCAAGGACCCGTTCCGTTCGGTGGACGATCGGGTGGAGAAGCTCATCGCGGGTATGTGAGGCGGCGTAGGACGCGCCTCGGCTCCTGTGCGACGCGGGCCCCGTACGTTCCTCGTACGGGGCCCTGTGCACGCCCTAGAGTGTCGGGGACTCAACCAACTGTGCCGTCTGAGATCTGAGGAACCAGTGCGTCGACTTGCCGGCCTTCTCGTTGTCCCCCTGCTGCTGTTGACAGCGGCGTGCGGCGGCAACGACAAGGGATCCGACTCCGCTTCAGCCTCCGCCTCGACGAATGGATTCCCCGCGATCACCGCGGGTGAGAAGTTCGGCGAGAAGCCCACCATTTCCAAGGGAGTGGGCGATCCGCCCAAGGAACTGAAGACGAAGGTCATCAGTGAGGGGGATGGCGCCACGCTGAAGAACGGCGACGCGATCCAGGTCAACTACCTCGGGCAGGCGTGGGACTCCACAAAGCCGTTCGACAACAGTTTCGACCGTAAGCAGCCGTTCGATCTCACCCTCGGCGCCGGCATGGTCATCAAGGGCTGGGACCAGGGGCTCGTCGGGAAGAAGGTCGGCAGCCGTGTCGAGCTGATCATCCCGCCGGACCTCGGTTACGGCGCCCAGGGCCAGGGCGACATCAAGCCGAACGCCACTCTCGTCTTCGTCGTCGACGTCCTGAAGGCGACGCAGATCCCGGCGTCCGCCAAGGGCACCGTCGTCCCCCAGAACGACGCCGACCTGCCGAAGGTGGGCACCAACACCGACGGCAAGGCCCCGAGTGTGAAGATCCCGAAGACCGACCCGCCGACGAAGCTGGTCTCCAACTACGTCCTGGAGTCCAAGGGCGAGGTCATCAAGGCGACCGACAGCGTCGTCGTGAACTACGTGGGCCAGCTGTGGAAGGACGGAAAGACGTTCGACAGCACCTACACCCAGGGCAAGACCCAGACGTTCCCGCTGGCCCAGGTCACCCTCAAGGGCCTGAAGAACGGCCTGGTCGGCAAGAAGATCGGCAGCCGTGTCCTGCTGGTCATCCCGCCGGACCAGGCATTCGGCGACAAGGCGCAGCAGACCATCCCCGCCAAGTCCACGCTGGTCTTCGCGGTGGACCTGCTGGCAAAGATGTAAGACTGTCCCGGTTGCCCAGTTCATCATTTAGAGGAGCAGTTCAGTGAGCATCGAGAAGCCCGAGATCGACTTCCCGGGTGGCGAGCCGCCGGTCGACCTGGAGATCAAGGACATCTGGGAGGGCGACGGCGAGGTCGCCAAGGCCGGCGACATGGTCAAGGTCCACTACGTGGGCGTGGCCTTCTCCACCGGCGAGGAGTTCGACGCTTCCTGGAACCGCGGCACCCCGCTGCAGTTCCAGCTCGGTGTCGGTCAGGTCATCTCCGGCTGGGACCAGGGCGTGCAGGGCATGAAGGTCGGCGGCCGTCGCCAGCTGACCATCCCCGCGCACCTCGCTTACGGTGACCGCGGCGCCGGCGGCCGTATCGCCCCCGGTGAGACGCTGATCTTCGTCTGCGACCTGGTCGCCGTCTGATCCGTCCCCGGACGCATGACGAGGGCCCGTGCCGCAGCGCACGGGCCCTCGTCGCGTAGGTCCTGCGCCCGGGAGGGTGCTGACGACCGTGGCCCGGCTCGTGGCCGAGGTCATCAGCACCCTCCTCGCTTTTGCCCGGACACCCCGGAGCGGTACGGTCGAGGGTCGTAGAGCACGTAGAGAGAGGGCGTCGATGGCGATTGCCAAGGCCGAGCGGCTGATGAACCTGGCGCTGTGCCTGCTGGGGACCCGCCGCCCGCTCAGCAAGCGTGAGCTGCGCGGGTCGATCGAGGCCTATCTGGAGGCGGGCTCCGACGACGCCTTCAACAGGATGTTCGAGCGCGACAAGGACGATCTGCGCGAGCTCGGTCTGGTCATCGAGACCGTGGAGAACCTGGACGGCGACATCGGCTATCTGGCCCGCCGGGACAGCAACCGGCTGCCGCCGATCACGCTGGACGCCGAGGAGGCCGCGGCGCTCGGGCTGGCCGCGAAGGTCTGGCAGCAGGCGCGGCTCGCGGGCGCGGCCAGCGGCGCGCTGCAGAAGCTGAGGGCCGCGGGGATGCCGGAGGCCGAGGACGCGTACGAGGTGCACAGCGCCCTCGAACCCCGTATTCCGGTCCATGAGGCGGCCTTCGAGCCGCTGATGCTGGCCTGCCGCGACCGCCGCCCGGTGACTTTCGACTACCGCAAGGGCAACGCCGCCCGGCCCGAGCAGCGCCAGGTCGAGCCCTGGACGCTGGAGTGCTGGCGCGGGCACTGGTACCTGGCCGGCTGGGACCGGGGCCGCGGTGCCGAGCGGGTGTTCCGCCTCTCCCGGATCACCGGCCGGGTCCGGTCACGGGCCGGGGCGTTCACCGCCGAGGTGCCCGACGTGGTGACCGTCCGGGAGACCGTCGAGAGCTGGGCCGGCGAGACGGCGACCCGGACCGCGCGGATCAGACTGCGTTCGGGTTCCGGATACCCGCTGCGGTCGCGTGCGATACAGGTACGGGAACTCGGCGACGGCTGGGACGAGTTGGAGATCCCGTACGGACACGGCCTGGACGCCTGGCTCGTGGAGTTCGGTCCGGACGTCGTCGTGGAGGAACCCGCGGACCTGCGGGCCGATGTGGTCGACCGGCTGCGTGCCGTGGCCAAGGACTGAGGGGCCCGTACTCATGGCGACGAACGCGATCGACCAGACGCGCCGGATGCTCTCCCTCGTGACGTATCTGCGGGAACGCCCCGGCGCCCATGTGCAGGACGTGGCGCGAGCCTTCGGGATCACCGAGGACGAGCTGATCTCGGACCTCGACGTCCTGCCGATGTGCGGGACGAGCTTCCGCGGCGGCGACCTCCTGGACATCGACACCGACGGCGACCGGATCTGGTGGCACAACCCGGACGACGTGGCGGAGCCGCTGCGGCTCGCGGCGGACGAGGCGACGGCGCTGCTGGTCGCCGCGCGCGCGGTGGCCACGCTGCCGGGGCTGCGGGAGAGTGACCGGCAGGCGCTGCTGCGGGCCACCGCCAAGCTGGAGACGGCGGCCGGCGAGGTCGGCGCGGCCAGCTCCCGGCTCTCGGTCACGTTCGAGTCCGAGGGCGGTGTCTTCGCCGACGTCGACCGGGCCATCTCCGAGCGGCGCCGGCTCTGGCTGCGGTACTACTCACCCGCGCGCGACGAGCTCACCGAACGCGAGGTGGACCCGATCCGGCTGTTCGCCGTGGGGCACACGTACATGGAGGCATGGTGCCGGTCCTCCGAGGACCGGCGTACCTTCCGGCTGGACCGGGTCGCCGAGATCAGGCTGCTGGACGAGCCGTCCGCCCCGCCGGAGCTGGAACTGCGGGACCTGTCCGAAGGGCTGGTGCAGCCGGCGGCCGAGGACCCCGAGGTCGTGATCGAGGTGGGTCCCGGCGGCCGTTGGGTCGCCGAGTACTACCCGCACGACAGCGCGGAGGAACTCGCCGACGGCGGACTGCGGATCACCCTGCGCACCCCCGACCCGGCGTCGCTGCGCAGACTCGCGCTCCGGCTCGGCGGCGAAGGGCGCATCGTCGCCCCGCCGGAGCTGGCGCGGAGTGCGCAGCAGGCGGCGCGGGCAGCGCTTGTCGCCTATGACGGCCAGGCCTGAGTGGACACCCGAGGGGATATGGGCAATATGTCTGTGATGTCGGGTATCTCGACTGTGGTGGTTCCGGAGTCCGTACGCTTCAAGGCCGCCTGCCCGGACTGCCGCGGGCGCTTCGAACTCGCGGCGGGAGCGCTGCGCCTGGCCATCGGCGCCAGCCGCCGCACCACGTTCTACTCGTTCACCTGCCCCGACTGCGGCGCCGCCGTCCGAAAGCCCGCCGGGGAGCGGATAGTGGAGCTGCTCACCGGCGGCGGAGTGCGGACGCTGCGCCTCCACACCACCCTGCAGAACTCCTGACATCCGGCCGACCGGACCCCACGACTAGACACATCGAGGCTCTGCGCATGTTCTGGCCCATGCTCGCCATCGCCCTGGGATTCCTCGGGATCGCCGTCCTCGGGGTGCTGGCCGTCACGGTGTTCGTCGAGGCCCAGCGTCTGGGCCGGCAGGTGACTCGCACCACTCGGCGCATCAACCGCGCGGCCGAGGACCTCGAACGGGCCGCCACCGATCTCGCCGCCACAGGCGAGTCGTTGCGCTGACCGGATCCGCGCCGACCGCCCGCCGGACGGGCCGATCGGGGCGGGTGGGGCCTCCTGTTTCGTGGCTTCGGAGGGTACGCTGCTGGTGACGGCCCTGTGAGCGAGGCGTGGGCCGTAACCACAAGGATGCATGGGTATTGC
Source organism: Streptomyces sp. NPDC058231 (assembly GCF_042882275.1). Lineage (NCBI taxonomy): Bacteria > Bacillati > Actinomycetota > Actinomycetes > Kitasatosporales > Streptomycetaceae > Streptomyces > Streptomyces sp. NPDC058231. The sequence continues at coordinate 15,437 of NZ_JBHVWN010000026.1, forward strand.
CCTGCGTTTACTCCTGCGGGATACGATCGCTGACAGTACGAAGATCGGACGTCTGTCCGACGCTCGATCAGCCCCACCCCTGCTGCCTCGGTGAGAAGGTACACGCATATGTTCGGAAGGCTCGGCGCTCCCGAGATCATCCTGATCCTCGTCGTCATTGTTCTGCTGTTCGGCGCGAAGAAGCTTCCTGACATGGCTCGCTCGCTCGGCAAGTCGGCCCGGATCCTCAAGAGCGAGGCCAAGGCCATGAAGTCCGAGGGTGCCCCGACGGCCACCCCCACGGACCCGCCGAACGACGCGGCCAAGGACCAGGCCGCCCCGCGCACCATCCAGGCCGCGCCCGGCGATGTGACGAGTTCGCGCCCGGTCGCGGAGCCGACCGATTCGACCAACCGCTGACAACCGGGCCGACGCAGGCGCCGTGATCGGTGACGGCCTGCTGCACGAGATGAGGACGTGGGTTGCTCAAGTCTGCCCGCAAACAGGAGACGGACCCAGAGGGCCGCATGCCCTTGGTGGAGCACCTGCGTGAGCTGCGCAACCGGCTGGCGAAGGCTCTGCTGGCGATCGTCGTCGTCACGATCGTCGCAGCTTTCTACTACAAGGGGATCATCGAGTTCTTCACCGACCCGGTACTGAAGGCGGTCGGCTGCCAGTCCAGCTTCGCTGAACTCGCCCGCAAGGAGGACGGCACCTGCGCGCGCATCGTGATGAACGGTCTGCTGACGCCGTTCACCCTCGCGCTCAAGGTCTCCCTGATGGCAGGAGTCGTCCTCTCCTCGCCGATCTGGCTCTACCAGTTGTGGGGATTCGTCGCCCCCGGTCTGCACAGGCACGAGAAGAAGTACTCGCTCGGCTTCGTGGGAGCGGGCTTCCCGCTCTTCCTCGCCGGTGGCTTCTTCGCATACAAGACGCTGCCCACGATGGCCAGGGTCCTGCTGGACTTCTCGCCGGCCAACCTGGACAACCAGCTGCCACTTGACGACCTGCTGGATCTCATCACGCGCATGGTGGTGGTCTTCGGGCTCTCCTTCGAGCTGCCGCTGCTGCTCGTCATGCTGAACCTCGGCGGGGTCATCACCGGCAAGCGGATGCTCGGCTGGTGGCGCGGCATGATCATGGGCATCACGCTCTTCGCCGCACTGGCCACGCCCAGTACGGACCCGCTCACCATGCTGGCGCTCGCCGGACCGATCTGGGTCCTGTACTTCGCCGCCACGGCGCTCTCGCTCCTCAACGACCGCCGCAAGGCACTCCGTGCGGCCGAGGGACCGGCCGACGACGAGGCCTCGGAGCTGGATCTCACCCCCGAGGACATCGGTGAGGTCGAACCGGCGTCGGCCGCCAGGTCGCTGCCCGCGCAAGCGGGGCCGGACCGTGACCGGGTGAACGGTTACGACGACATCACCTGATCTTGTAGGGTCCCCGGGTGACCAGCGAGATCACCCTCTTCGTCAATCCCACCGCGGGACGCGGCCGGGGCGCGCACGCCGCGCAGCCGGCCGCTTCCGCGTTCCGGGACGCCGGATACTCCGTGCGTACGGTGCTGGGCGAGGACGCCGACGACGCGCTGCGGCGGGCCCGTGAGGCCGTCGACGGCGGGACCGGCGCGCTGATCGCCGTGGGCGGGGACGGGATGATGTCCCTCGCCCTCCAGGCTGTCGCCGGAACCACGACACCGCTCGGCGTGATCGCCGTCGGCACCGGCAACGACTTCGCCCGCGCCCTCGGCCTGCCCGTACGGGACCCGGCCGCCGCCGGACGGCTCGCAGCCGAGGCGCTCAAGGGCGCCGCGGTCCGCGAGATCGACCTCGGCAGGGTCGGCGACCGGTGGTTCGGTTCGGTGCTCGCCTCCGGTTTCGATTCCCGGGTCAACGACCGGGGCAACCGCATGAGGTGGGTCGGCGGGCGGTTCAAGTACGACCTCGCGCTCCTCGCCGAACTGGCCGCGTTCAGACCGGTCCCGTACCGCGTCAGGCTGGACGGCGGTCCGGTCCAGGAGATCGAGGCGACCCTCGTCGCGGTGGGCAACGGGTCCAGTTACGGCGGCGGCATGCGGATCTGCGCGGACGCCGTCATGGACGACGGGCTCTTCGACGTGACCGTCGTCGGGGACTGCAGCCGCACCACCCTGCTCAAGGTCTTCCCGCGGGTCTACCGGGGAACGCACCTCGGCCACCCCGTCGTCACCGTGCACCGGGTCGCGTCGATCGAGCTGGCCGCGGCCGGTGTCACCGCCTACGCGGACGGTGAACCGCTCGGGGCGCTGCCGCTGACCGCGACCTGCGTGCCGGGCGCGGTCAGGGTTCTCGCACAGTGATGTGGACCGGCCGGCAACGGGAAGGCGGCGTCACGGGGTCCTGCTCCCACCCTCCTGTTGCCGGTCGGTCATAAAGATCGGGCTGACTGTCAGGGGTGGCGGGTAGGCTCGTGAGCAAGATGACAGAGGACCTCTCACCAGCTGAGCGATACCAGGCCTTCCGGATCCGCGCCGCCGAGCAGGCCACTGCGCTCGCGCCCTTCCGCGAGTTGTACGAGTTCGGCCTGGACCCATTCCAGATCGAGGCATGCAAGGCCCTGGAGGCGGGTAAGGGGGTGCTGGTCGCGGCCCCGACCGGGTCGGGCAAGACGATCGTCGGCGAATTCGCCGTCCATCTCGCCCTGCGCCAGGGCCGCAAATGCTTCTACACCACGCCCATCAAGGCTCTCTCCAACCAGAAGTTCACCGATCTGGTCAAACGCTACGGCGCCGACAAGGTCGGCCTGCTGACCGGCGACAACAGTGTCAACGCGGACGCGCCGGTGGTCGTCATGACCACCGAAGTGCTGCGGAACATGCTCTACGCGGGCTCGCAGGCGCTGCGAGGCCTCGGCTACGTGGTGATGGACGAGGTGCACTACCTCTCCGACCGCTTCCGCGGCGCGGTGTGGGAAGAAGTGATCATTCACCTTCCCGATTCGGTGACGCTGGTGTCGCTGTCGGCGACCGTGTCCAACGCCGAGGAATTCGGCGACTGGCTGGACACCGTCCGCGGTGACACCGAAGTGATCGTCTCCGAGCACCGGCCCGTGCCGCTCTGGCAGCACGTGCTGGCCGGCCGCCGGATGTACGACCTCTTCGAGGAGGAGACCGACCACGGCGGCCGCGGCGTGGGCCGCCGTGAGGTCAGCCCCGACCTCGTCCGGCTCGCCCGGATGGAGAACCAGCGCGGGTACAACCCGCGTGACCGCCGCCGCGGAAAGATGGTGCGCGAGGCGGACCGGGAGCGGGAAAGGCGCCAGCGCAGCCGGATCTGGACCCCGTCCCGGCCCGAGGTCATCGACCGGCTGGACGCCGAGGGACTGCTGCCCGCGATCACGTTCATCTTCAGCCGGGCCGGCTGCGAGGCCGCCGTACAGCAGTGTCTGCAGGCCGGACTGCGGCTGAACGACGAGGACAAGCGCCGACTGGTGCGGGAGATCGTCGAGGAGCGGACCGCTTCCATCCCGGCCGAGGACCTGCATGTCCTGGGCTACTACGAATGGCTCGAAGGCCTGGAGCGCGGCATCGCCGCCCACCACGCGGGCATGCTGCCCACCTTCAAGGAGGTCGTCGAGGAGCTCTTCGTACGCGGGCTGGTCAAGGCGGTCTTCGCGACGGAGACCCTCGCCCTCGGGATCAACATGCCCGCGCGGTCGGTGGTGTTGGAGAAGCTCGTCAAGTGGAACGGCGAGCAGCACGCCGACATCACGCCCGGCGAGTACACCCAGCTGACCGGCCGTGCCGGACGGCGCGGGATCGACGTCGAGGGCCACGCGGTGGTGCTGTGGCAGCGCGGCATGGATCCCGGGGCGCTGGCCGGACTCGCCGGCACGCGTACGTATCCGCTGCGGTCCAGTTTCCGGCCCTCGTACAACATGGCCGTCAACCTGGTCCAGCAGTTCGGCCGGCACCGGTCGCGCGAGCTGCTGGAGACCTCGTTCGCCCAGTTCCAGGCGGACCGGTCGGTCGTCGGGATCTCCCGGCAGGTGCAGAAGAACGAGGAGGGCCTGGAGGGTTACCGCGAGGGCATGACCTGCCACCTCGGTGACTTCGAGGAGTACGCGCGGCTGCGCCGCGAGCTCAAGGACCGGGAGACGGAGCTCGCCAAGCACGGCGCCTCGCAGCGGCGGGCCGCCGCGGCGGCGTCCCTGGAGAAGCTGAAGCCCGGAGACGTCATCCACGTGCCGGCCGGCAAGTTCGCCGGGCTGGCCCTGGTGCTGGACCCGGGACTGCCCGCCGGGCGGGTCAACGGGCATCGCGGACTCGAATACAACGACGGGCCGCGGCCGTTGGTGCTGACCTCCGAGCGGCAGGTCAAGCGGCTGGCCGCGATAGATTTCCCCGTTCCGGTCGAGGCACTGGAACGGATGCGCGTGCCGAAGTCGTTCAACCCGCGGTCTCCGCAGTCGAGGCGGGATCTGGCGTCGGCGCTGCGGACCAAGGCCGGCCACATCGTGCCGGAGCGGCACCGCAGGGGGCGGGCGGCGGCCGCCGACGACCAGGAGATCGCCCGCTACCGGGCCGAGTTGCGGGCCCATCCGTGCCACGGATGCAACGAGCGCGAGGACCATGCGCGGTGGGCGGAGCGCTACCACCGGCTGCAGCGGGACACCAAGCAGCTGGAGCGCCGGATCGAGGGGCGGACGAACACGATCGCCCGCACCTTCGACCGGATCGTGGCGCTCCTCACCGAGCTCGACTATCTGCGGGGCAGCGAAGTCACCGAGCACGGACGGCGGTTGGCCCGTCTCTACGGCGAGCTGGACCTGCTGGCGAGCGAGTGCCTGCGGGCAAGGGTGTGGGAGGGGCTGAACCCGGCGGAGCTCGCCGCGTGCGTCTCGGCGCTGGTGTACGAGGCGCGGCAGGCGGACGACGCGGTGGCGCCGAAGCTGCCGTCCGGGCCGGCGAAGGCCGCCATGGGCGAGATGGTCCGCATCTGGGGGCGGCTCGACGCCCTGGAGGAGGACTTCAAGATCAACCAGGCCGAGGGGGTCGGGCAGCGGGAACCCGATCTCGGGTTCGCCTGGGCGGTCTACATGTGGGCATCGGGCCGGACGCTGGACGAGGTGCTGCGCGAGGCGGGGATGCCGGCGGGGGACTTCGTGCGCTGGTGCAAGCAGGTCATCGACGTGCTGGGCCAGATCGCGGCCGCGGCGCCCGGCGACGGGGGGAGTTCGGTGACGCGCAACGCGCGCAAGGCCGTGGACGCGGTGCTGCGCGGAGTCGTGGCCTACAGCTCGGTGGGCTGACGGCCGGACACGGGGGTGGGGGCGAACGCCCCCGCGGCAGGTCGTGCCCTGCCGTCCGCCGCGTTCCGCAGCCGGCTCCCGGCCCGCCCGGCATCGGTTTCTCCGTGCCGGGCGTGCCGGCCGGGCCGGGCGGGCCGGAAGTACGGCCTCCGGAGGGCCGGGTGGGCCGGTGACCGGATGCCGCTCAGCCGCCTGGGCGGCGTGGGCCCGGCCGGGAAAGATATCGGCGCCAGCCGCCGTACTCCGTGATGTCCTCCGCCTCGGCCAGTGCGTAAGGCTCGCAGAGGAAGCCGGGGGCCGTGGTGCCGTCGGCCAGTTCGACCCTTCCCAGAGTCATGGGGGACGGGAGCTCCGAAGCGAGACGGCCGAGCCCCTCCGGAGGCAGCTGCCACACCTCCACCTCGATCGCCGCGCCGCCCTTGTCCACCCGCTCCAGGCCCGGCTTCGGTGGCGCCGTGCGCAGGGCGTGCAGCCGGTAGACGGGCGCTGTGACGGTCGTGTCGACCAGCCGGGCGCCCAGCTCCAGGAGTTGGGGGTTGAGAGGCTGGCCGGTCAGATGGGCGCCGGCGACCGCGACGCGGGCGGGCGGGGTGAGCAGCGCCGAGATGCGGGCCAGGCGTGCGTCCGTGTGGGCCGGGCCGATCAGCATCACACCGAAGGGCAGTCCGCCCACCTCGCCGGCGGGGGCGGCCACCGCGCACAGGTCGAACAGGTTGGTGGAGTTGGTGAACCGGCCCAGCCGCGCATTGGCGCCCAGCGGATCCGCGGCCACCTCCGCGAGCGTGGGATGACCCGGTGCGGTGGGCAGGAGGAGGGCGTCCGCGTCGGCGAGCGCATCCATGGCGGCATCGCGCAGCACCGCCATCCGGTCCCGGTCGGCGAACAGCCGGTGCGCCGGGATGTCCCTGGCCGCCGTGATGATCCGGGCGACCGTCGGGTCCAGGTCCGGCGCGGTGGGGGCACTGTCGATGAACGCGCCGACCGCGGTGTAGCGCTCGGCGACGAATGCTCCTTCGTACAGCATGGCTGCGGCCTCGGTGAACGGGGTCAGGTCGACCGGCTGGAGGCACGCGCCCGCCGTGCGCAGGCGGGCGGCCGCCGCCTCGTACGCCTGCGCCCAGCCGGGGTCCAGCTCACCCAGCTGGTCGGCGGCGGGGACCGCGATCCGCCAGGGGCCCGGCGCCCGGGCGGGCAGGGACCGCGGCGCGGCCGTGGCCATCAGGGCAAGTGCCTGCTCGGCCTCGGGGAGCGTACGGGCGAAGACGGTGACGCAGTCCAGGCTTGCGCAGGCCGGGACCACACCATCGGTCGGAACCAGTCCGCGGGTCGGCTTCAGTCCCACGATCCCGTTGAACGCGGCCGGGATCCGGCCGGATCCCGCGGTGTCCGTGCCGAGCGACAGGTCGGCGATACCGAGGGCGACGGCGACGGCGGAACCGGAGCTGGAACCGCCGCTGACACGGGACGGGTCGTGGGCGTGGCGGACCGCTCCGTACGGCGAGCGGGTGCCGACCAGCCCGGTGGCGAACTGGTCGAGGTTGGTCGTGCCGATCACCAGGGCTCCGGCGGCGCGGAGCCGGGCCACGGCGGGTGCGTCGGCGGCCGGCCGGTAGGCGTACGAGGGGCAGCCCGCCGTGGTGGGCAGGCCGGCCACATCGATGTTGCCCTTGACGGCCAGCAGACGGCCGGCCAGCGGGAGGTGTTCACCCGCGGACACCCGCGCGTCGAGCGCCGCGGCCTCGCTCTCCAGCTCCGGGAGCGGACGCAGGCCGATCCAGATCTCGGGGCGGTCGACGGCTTCGATCCGGGCGTGGGCGGCGCGGACTCGGGTCAGGGCGGACAGGGGCATGCGCGCTCCTCAGTTCGTGATCGACGGGGCCAGGACCACCAGCGCCGTGCCCGGTTCCACCTGGGCACCCGGCCGGGTGAGGATCTCCACGACGACGCCGTCCGCCGGGGCGTGGACCCGGGACTCCATCTTCATCGCCTCCAGGGCGAGAAGAGGCTGACCCGCCGTCACCGTGTCGCCCACGGCGACGTTCAGCTGCCAGACCGACGCGGCGAACTCCGCCTCCACCAGCCGGCCGCCCGAGGGCACGCTCACCTCGATGGCCGGCGGCGCCGGTTCCGTGGCGGCTTCCGCCCGCGCGAACTCGCCCGCCGTCTCCCAGGCGTCGCGCTCGGCGGAGAAGGCCGCGGCCTGCCGGCTGCGGAACTCGGCGATCGATCCCGCGTTGCCGGCGAGGAACTCCTCGTACCGGGCCAGTGAGAACGTGCCCTCCTCGATCCGCGGCACGAACCGGCCGGACGTGATGTCCGCGCGGAGCTCCATGAGTTCGTCCGCCGCCACCGGATACCACTTGATCCGGTCGAAGAACCTCAGCAGCCACGGGGCACCCGGCTCGAAGGCGCCGCGCTGCTGCCACCCCGACCACACCTGGGTGGTGCGCCCGACGAACTGGTAGCCGCCGGGGCCCTCCATTCCGTAGACGCACAGGTAGGCGCCGCCGATGCCGACCGAGTTCTCCGCCGTCCAGGTGCGGGCCGGGTTGTACTTGGTGGTGACCAGTCGGTGCCGGGGGTCGAGAGGAGTGGCGACCGGCGCGCCCAGATAGACATCGCCCAGGCCCAGCACCAGGTACTCGGCGTCGAAGACCGTGCGGTACACCTCCTCGACGGAGTCGAGGCCGTTGACCCGGCGGATGAACTCGATGTTCCACGGGCACCAGGGGGCGTCGTCCCGTACCCCCGCCATGTAGCGCGCGATGGCCTCCCGGGTCGCCGGATCGTCCCAGGACAGCGGGAGATGCACGGTGCGGGACGGCACGGTGAGGGCATCCGTGGGCGGGAGCGCCGACTCGGTGCGGTGGAGGAGCTCCAGCAGCCGGTGCTGGGGGAGGAGCTGCGGGTCCGTCTGGATCTGGAGCGAGCGGATGCCGGGGGTGAGCCCGGTGATGCCCGGTACCGCCGCGTCGGTCAGCGCCTCCATCAGCGCGTGCACCCGCATCCGCAGCGCCAGGTCCAGCTGCATCGGGCCGTACTCGACCAGCACGTTGTCGTCGCCGCTGCGGCGGTACGTGACGTCGTCGTCCCGGTACAGGATGCCGCCGTCGACGATGTCGGGGCGCGGATCGCCCGTGGTCGTCACCGGGGTGAAGCGGACCGTGTCGCCCGGGCGCAGCTGGCCCAGCTTCCAGCGTTCGCCCGTCACGACCGTCGCCGGGCAGACGAAACCGCCGAGCGAGGGGCCGTCCGGCCCCAGCAGCACCGGCATGTCGCCCGTGTAGTCGACAGCGCCCACGGAGTACGGGGTGTCGTGGATGTTGGAGGGGTGGAGTCCTGCCTCGCCGCCGTCCTTACGGGCCCAGCGCGGTTTGGGGCCGACCAGCCTGACACCGGTGCGGGCCGAGTTGAAGTGGACCTTCCAGTCGGCGGCGTAGAAGTCGTGGATGTCCTCCTCGGTGAAGAACTCCGGTGCGGCGTGCGGGCCTTCGGCCGCTCCGATGTGCCAGCTGCCGCCGATGTCCGGACGCTCGGCGGCCGGCACGGGGGTGCTCTGCACACGCACCGTGCCGCCGTGCAGGACGTCGCCGGTGCGCAGGGCCCGGCCGCCGTGTCCGCCGAAGCCGCCGAGGGTGAACGTCGCCGCGCTGCCCAGGAACTCCGGCACGTCCAGGCCGCCGGCGAACAGGACGTACGTCCGCAGACCCTTCCCGTCCGGCGAGCCGACCGAGAGCGTGGCGCCCGCCGGGACGGTGACGGGTTCCCACTGGGCGACCGGTGCCCCGTCGACCGTGACGGGGGCGGGCGCGCCGGTGACGCAGACCGTGACGGGGCGGGTGAACCGCAGGGCCGGGCCCTGGAGCGTGCATTCGAGGCCGGGGGCGCCCGGGTCGTTGCCGAGAGCCGTGTTGCCGAGCCGGAAGGACAGGTCGTCCATCGGGCCCGACGGCGGGACGCCGACCTGCCAGTACCCGGTGCGGCCCGGCCAGTCCTGCACGGTGGTGAGGGTGCCGCCGGAGACCACCTTGATGTGCGGGGTCGGGTCGGTGACGGTGGCGAGGGTGGCGGTGGAGTGGGCGGCGGTGCGGACCCGGTCGTCGGCGAGCGCGGCCCGTACCAGCCCGAGGTTGGTCTCGATGCCGTCGATCCGGGTGGCGGCGAGCGCCGTGTCCAGCCGGGTGAGGGCCTCGGCGCGGTCGGCGCCGTACGCGACGACCTTCGCCAGCATCGGGTCGTACGAGGTCGTCACCTCCGTCCCCGTCTCGACCCAGGTGTCGACCCGGACCCCTTCGGGGAACGCGACCCGGGTCAGCAGACCGGCCCCGGGGCGGTGGTCGCGGGTCGGGTCCTCGGCGTAGACCCGGGCCTCGACGGCGTGCCCGCGCGGCGTCCCCGGGTCACGCACGACAGCGGTGTCGCCCTGGGCGAGGCGCAGCATCCATTCGACGAGGTCGACGCCGTAGATCTCCTCGGTCACCGGGTGTTCGACCTGGAGCCGGGTGTTGACCTCCAGGAAGTACGCCTCGGCGCGCGCGGCGTCGTAGACGAATTCCACCGTGCCCGCAGAGCGGTAGCCGACCGTCGCGCACAGATCCTGTGCCGAGGTGGCCAGTTGCTTGCGGACGTGCGGCGGAAGTCCGGGTGCGGGCGCCTCCTCCAGGACCTTCTGGTTGCGGCGCTGCAGGGAGCAGTCGCGGTCGCCGAAGGTCACCACGCGGCCGTGACCGTCGCCGAAGACCTGCACCTCCACATGGCGGGCGTCCTCGACGAGACGTTCGAGGAAGACGCCGGCGGAGGAGAAGGAGGCGGCGGCGACCCGCTGCACCCGCTCCCAGGCGTCGGTCAGTTCGTCGACGGACCGGCAGGCCGACATGCCGATGCCGCCGCCGCCGCCGGTGGCCTTGAGCATGACGGGATAGCCGATGCGGTCGGCCGCGGCCAGCGCCGACGGCAGATCGGGGAGCAGCCCGGTGCCGGGCGCGAGCGGTACGCCCGCCGCCTCCGCGGCGGCGCGGGCGGTGTGTTTCGCGCCGAACAGCTCCAGCTGCTCGGCGGTCGGGCCGACGAAGACGATGCCGGCCTCCTCGCAGCGCCGGGCGAACCCGGCGTCCTCCGAGAGGAAGCCGTAGCCGGGGTGGATGGCACCGGCTCCGGTGTCCTTCGCGGCCTTGAGGACCAGATCGGCGTCGAGGTAGGACTCCTTGGCGGGGGCGGGGCCCAGCCGTACCGCCGTGTCGGCGAGGCGCACGTGCGGGGCGGACCGGTCGGGGTCGGAGAAGACCGCGACGGTACGCAGACCGAGGCGGCGGGCGGTACGGATGATCCGTACGGCGATCTCGCCCCGGTTGGCGACCAGGAGTGTGCCGAAGTGCGTCATGCGGTGGCCTCACCGATGGTGGCCTCGACCGCCGTCGGGTCGAAGCCGTTGCAGGGGTTGTTGATCTGGGGGCAGTTGGAGACCAGGACCAGGACGTCCCGTTCCGCGCGGAGGGTGACCCGCAGGCCGGGAGCGGAGATCCCGTCGACGATGCCGAGCGTGCCGTCCTTCTCGACCGGGACGTTCATGTACCAGTTGATGTTCGAGACCAGGTCCCGCTTGCCGAGCCCGTGCCGGGCGCCCTCGGCGAGGAAGTTGTCCACGCAGGCGTGCTGGGACCAGGTGTGGTGCCCGTAGCGCAGGGTGTTGGACTCCTTGGAGCAGGCGCCGCCGACGGTGTCGTGTCGGCCGCAGGTGTCCTCGGTGACGGTCATCAGCGGGGTGTGTTCATCGGACAGCAGCACGCTGCCGGTGGTCAGGAAGATGCTGCCCTGCGCGTGGACGGTGTCGGGCGCGCTGTAGCGGACGGAGGTGTCCTCGGCGTCGTAGACCAGGAAGTCCACGGCCTGGTTGCCGTGCAGATCGGTCAGCGTGAGCTGTTCGCCCGCGCGGACGACGGCGGACCAGGCGCCCCGGGCGGGGATCACGTCGGAACGGCGGACGGTGCCGGTGACGGTCATGCGAGCCCCCTGGCGGTGAGGAAGTCGAGGGTGTTGAGGAAGGCCCGGTGGCCCTCCGGGGTGGCGTCCCAGGCCGCGTCCCCGGGTGCTGTCGGGCGGGCGCGCCAGGCCAGCACCTCCAGCGGGGAGCAGACGTAGTCGGGGCGCGGGTCCAGCGGATGCGGGACATTGGCGATCAGTACGGTCAGGTCCTGCTCGGCGCGGAGCGTCACCGCTCCACCCGGTCCGGCGGATCCGGTGAACTCCAGGGCGCCGTCCTCGCGTACCTCCACGCCCTGGAAGAAGGAGAGCGACGGCGGCAGATCGCGCGGCCCGAGGCCGTTCTTCGCGGCGGCCAGTTTCAGCAGCTCACGGCCGGCCGGGGACGCGGACTGCGGGGAGCCGTCCCCGTACCGTTCGGCGTTGCGCCGATACGTCGAGGTGCCGCACAGGGCGTCGTGCCGGCCCGCACTGTCGGCGGTCACCGAGGCGAGGACCCGCCCCTGGTCGGAGAGGAGCAGTCGGCCTTCGCCGAGGTAGGCGTTCCACTGGACCTTGACCGTGTCCGCGGTGTTGAGCCGTTCCCAGGGCCGCCCGTCGACGAACAGCAGCAGATGGGCGCAGGCGTCGCCCGTGAGGTCGGTGAGGCGGAGTTCGGTGCCGCGGGCGAGCACCCGGTGCGTGTAGTTGCCCCCTGCGACGGTCTCCGCCCAGACGGGTGCGGAGGGGGCGGCCGCGGGCCAGTCGCTCGCGGGCACCACCGGCATCGCCTCGGTACGGGTGCCGTGCTGGGCGCGGGCATGGTCCCGGGCTCCGTGTGTAGTCGCTGTCGCCATGACGGGACCTCCGGCTCGCAGTGGGCAGCTCACGCCCCTGGCTTCGGTGTATTTCTGTCGCCCGACAGAAATTAGGGCGCGGGCGAGTCGGGTCCATTGCCCGCCCGTTGCACGGGAGTTACCGACTGCTCACCAAGATCGGGGCGGGCGGGGATGTGCGACGATCGGCCCATGTCCACCACCGGGAGAAAGGTCGGCCGGCCGCGCGCCCAGCAGCGGCCGGACAGCGGGCTCTCCGCGCGCGACGAACTGCTGGACGCCGCCGCCGAGCTGTTCACCACCCGCGGCTACGCGGCGACCACCACCCGGGCCGTCGCCGAACGGGCGGGCATGCGGCAGGCGACGATGTACCACTACGTCGCGGGCAAGGAGGACCTCCTCGCGGAGCTGCTCGAATCGACGGTCACGCCGTCGCTGGCCCTGGCCCGGACGCTGCTCGCCGACGCGCTGGTGGCGGCCGAGGACCGGCTGTGGCAGCTCTGCCGTTCCGACGTGGCGCTGCTCTGCGGGGGGCCGCACAACCTGGGCGCCCTGTACGTACTGCCCGAGGCGCAGGCCGAGCGGTTCGCCGGGTTCCACCGGGTGCGGGGTGAGCTGAAGGAGGCGTACCGGGCGTTGCTGGCGGCCACCCGGGCGGGCGCGGCTCTGGACGAGGCGGAGCTGGCGCTCCGTACCGATCTGGTCTTCGGGCTGATCGAGGGCGTGATCCTGGTCCGGCGCTCCGGGCCGCGGCGGCCGGTCGCGGTCTTCGCGGCGGCGACGGCGGACGCGGCGCTGCGGATCGTGGGCGGGGGGCGGGACCGGAACTCCCCCTCCTGAGGGCGGGGGCCGGCGGGCTGCCGTGCGGGCAGGATCCGGACGTGCCTCGGCCGGCCCGCTCGTGCGGGCCGGCCGACGGCTCGCGCTCCTCCCGTCGCTGTTCGCCGCCGCGGACCGCTGACGCCTTCCGTCCGGACCGGGCCGGATCAGGGAGCGGGGCCCGGTGTCGCCGGGGCTAGCGGGCCCCCGCGTGATCCGGACGAGAGGCTAGGCGCGGCTGCGGCCGCTCTTCGCCGCCGCACCGGCGCAGACCGCGCCCAGCAGGACGGCCAGGCCGCCGATGATGATGTTGTTGAGGATGACGCCCATGTCGGGGCTGCTGCCGACGATCCAGGGCGACACGATCATCCAGATGCCGATGGCGCAGATGGCCCAGCTCAGGCCGTACATCCTGGCCGGCATCACGGTGAATCCGAGTCCCAGCACCGCGATCGCGATTCCCATGATCAGGTTGTGCTGTACGAGGGTGGGCTGACTTGCGGTGAAGTGAAGGACCCATGGCGAGACAGCGCAGTACAGACCGACGAGGAACACCGGTCCGTCCACGAGCGCCACATCGCGGCCACCGAGTACGCGGTCGTAGCGTTCGCGCATTTCGGAGACATCCGGGTGGCTGGTGATGTCGGCGCGGGTGTGTGAGACGTTGGACATGAGAGTCGTCTCCTTCGATCCTCCGGGCCCGACCGCGTGGTGAGGTGAGCGGTAGGCGCCCCTTACTGTCATTCTGCGCTTATTCCGCCTTTATCGGTACATTTCGGGCCCAACGGATTCTGTGGGCCACGGGCGTCCAGGCGGCGGGCCAGGGCCGACAGCTCGGCCGTCCGCAGCACCCGGGGCCCGAACCCCGGCAGCGGGACGTGCAGCGGCTCCGTCCAGCGCGACGGGATCGCGTGCATCCCGTACACGGCCCCCGCCAGGATCCCGGTCACCGCGGCCACCGTGTCGGTGTCCCCGCCCGCATCGATCGCCGCGGCCAGCGCGGTCTCGAAGGTGCGTGTCGTGCGCAGCGCCCAGACCGCCGTCCCCAGACACGGCCACACCGCACCGTTGAACTCCGTCGCCAGACCGGGATGCCAGTCGGGCGCCAGGACCGTCGCCCAGCGTGTGCGCTCGCCCTCCCGCACTTCGGCCAGTGCTGCCGGGACAGCTGCGAGCGGATCCTCACCGCCCAGCGCCACCCGGGTCAGCTCGTGGAGGACGGCGGTGCCCTCCCACGCGGCGGGGTCGCCGTGGGTCAGCGCGGCGATCCGCCGGGCGGCGGTCATCGTCTCCGCCCGGGCCCGGGACTCGGCGTGCGCCCGGGACCCCGTGGTGTGCGCGCCGGCGGGTGGCTCCGGGGTCCGCGGCCGCGCGAACCGGACCGCCGACGTGCTCGCCCGCATCAGCGAACCGTTGCCCGCCGCACGGCCGTTGACCTGGTAGTGGAGTGCGGCGGCCAGGTCCCAGGGGTCGCCGCTGGTCAGGACGGACTCGGTCTGGAGACCGATGTCCTTCGGCTCGCCCGCCGCCCAGGTGCGGAACCGTTCGAAGATGTCGGCGAGGTCGAGGCCGCCGCGCTCCAGCAGCGACTCCCCGACCAGAACGGCCATCTGGGTGTCGTCCGTCGCCTCACCCGGATCCCAGCCGCCGCCCCCGCACATGGCGCCCCTGTGGACGCCGCCCGGCGGGAAACGGGCCGAGTACACGCCCGCGGGGCCGAACTCGAACGGTGCCCCGAGCGCGTCGCCGACCGCCGAGCCGACGACGGCGCCCACCACTCGGTCCTGCCTGCTTCCCCGGTCCATGAAGGTCACACTAGTGCTGTGACCGACCTCCTCCGGTACACGCGATATGCCACGCCGGCCAGCACCGTCGCGGTCAGGAACAGGACCGTGAACCACTGCAAGTACCAGTGCCCGCCGGCGGGGTCGTACACCGCGGCGCGCGGCCAGGCCAGGTTGACGGTCATGAAAAGCCCGTACAGCAGTGCGAGCGCATTGACCGGAACGCCCCAGCGGCCCAGCGAGAAGAGCGGCCTCCCCGTCTCGTCGACGGCGTCCGTACGGGCGGCGAACCCACCGCGCAGCCGGCGGACCAGCAGCGGGCCCGTCACCATCGAGTACGCGAGGTACAGCATCACGATGCAGGTCGTGCCGATCGCCAGGAACGCATCGGGCGAGGCGAAGCTGAGCAGCAGCAGGGCCGCCGAGAGCGCCCCCACGACCAGCGCCGGGAGGGTCGGCATACCGGTGCGCGGGTTGACCTTCGACAGCGGTCCGGAGCAGGGCAGTTGTCCGTCGCGGGCCATCGAGAACAGCATCCGGCAGGCCGCGGTCTGCACCGCGAGCGTCGCCACGGCGATCGCGACCACCACGTCCGCCAGCAGCACGCGGCCGACTCCGTCGCCGAGGCTGCTGGTCAGGACGTAACTCATGCCGTCGACCGCGAGCCGGCCGTCGGACAGGCTGGGCGCCGCCAGCAGCCCGCCCAGCACGAGCAGCCCGCCGAGGAGCCCGGCGGCCCCCAGGGCGGAGAGGACCGTGCGCGGGGCGGTGCGGCGCGGATCGCGGGTCTCCTCGCTCATCTCGCCCGCACTGTCGAAACCGATCATGACGTACGCGGCTGTGAACGATCCGACGAGCAGTGCGCCGAACGCCCCCGTCCCGGCGCCGCCGGTGTGGAAGGTGACGGACGGGGTGCGTGCGGAGTGGGTGAGCAGCAGGACCACGATCAGGACGGCGCCGATGATCTCGGCGGTGACGCCGACCCGGTTGACCACCGACATCACACGGTTGTCGACGATGTTCACCAGCGTGGTGAGGACCAGCAGAATCGCGCCCAGCAGGGCCGCGTTCGCGGCGCCCGTCGGGGAGAGCGGCGCGGGGTCGCCGCCGACCAGCTGGAAACCGGACCAGATCGGAGGCATCACCATCTGCAGCGCCAGCGCGGCCGCCGCCACCACCACGATCTGGCCGATGACCATGATCCAGCCCGCGAACCAGCCGAAGGCGGGGGTGGACAGCCGTGAGGACCACTGGTAGATCGCGCCGGATATCGGGTAGCGGGCGGCGAGTTCGGCGAAGCAGGCGGCGACCAGCAGCTGGCCGATCAGTACCGCGGGCCAGGCCCAGAAGAAGAGCGGGCCGCCGAAGGAGTACCCGACGGCGAAGAACTGGAAGACCGTCGTCAGGACCGAGATGAAGGAGAAGCCGGCGGCGAACGAGGCGTACCTGCCGAGGCTGCGGTGGAGCTCCTGACGGTAGCCGAACTCCTCCAGGGAGGAGCCGGGGGTGGCCGGGCCGGGCGGACCGGGGAGTACGTCGGTGGGGGCGGTGACGGACATGGCAGCACCTGCTCTCAGGGGCGGGGCGGGGAGGGGGGCGTTGACGGGCGGGGTGATCAGGGGCGGGCGGAGTGGCGCGCTTCCTGGCCGAACGAGGACAGCGGCAAGGCCCCGTCGGGCAGCGTGATCGCGCCGTCGGCCAGCCGCCGCCCGAGGTAGCGGAAGGTCTGGACGGTCTGCGCGTAGAGGTGGTCGCCCGCGACGACACCGGGTCGCGCGGGCCTGCCGGGGCCGGTGAATGCGGGCAGCGGGTCGACGCGGGTGTCGTGGTCGACCGTGCAGAAGAGCGGGAAGGAGTAGCGCTCCTCGGTGACCCTCCGGACCCGGTGGGAGGTGGCGGTGAACTCGCCGTTGGTCCAGAGCTCCAGCAGATCACCGGTGTTGACGACGAAGCAGTCGTCGAGCGGTGGCGCGTCTATCCACCGGCCCGCGCCGTTCATGACCTCCAGGCCGGGGGCGGTGGGGCGCAGCAGTGTGAAGCACTCGTAGTCGGTGTGGGCGCCGATGCCCGGCCGGTCCTCCGCCGTCGGATCGTACGGGTAGTGGATCAGTCGCAACTGGCTTGTGGGCCGGGTGAGATGCGGAGTGAACGCGTCCCGGGGCAGGCCGAGCGCCTCGGCGAAACCGCCGAAGAGGGTGCGGCCGAGCGCGAGGACGGCGTCGTACCAGGCGGTGACGGGGCCGCGGAACCCGGACAGCGCGGGCCACTGATTGGGTCCGAGCAACGGGCCGGTGACGTCGGGCAGTTCGAGGGAGAGGTCGAATGCCTCCTTGCGGTCGGCGCCCGCGCCCGCGAACACCTCCTCGCCCTCGGGGACGTAACCGCGGTGGTTGGGCGAGTTCCCGATCCAGCACGCCATCTTCTCCTCGACGGGCCGGGCGAAGAACGCCTTCGTAGCGGTGAGCAGCCGATCGAACAGCGCGGGGTCGATTCCGTGGCCGGACAGGTAGAGGAAACCGGTCTCGCGCGCGGCCCGGCCCAACTCGGCCACCGCGCTGGAGCGTTCCGCGGGACGTCCGGGGTGCCGCAGGGCCGTGATGTCCACGACCGGCAGTTCGGTGAACGGTGTCGCCGACATCAGCGCACCCCTTCCGGTACGGAGGCCGGTGCGATCCGGGTGTCGGTCCCGGTGGAGTGGAGCGCCGCCAGGAGTCCCTCGGCGGCGGTGATCTCGAATTCCCGGGTGTACGGAGTGCCGTCCGGCCGCGCGTCGCTCATCAGCAGCCCGGCGCAGCCGTCGAGCGCCGGAGCGAGCACGGCGCCCACCCGGTGCGGAAGGGTGGAGCGCTCGACGGTCCAGCGGCCGCGGTCGATCCGTCCGAGGGAGAGCTCGAAGTCGAGGAGGGCGCGGGCCCGGCCGAGGTCGGCGGCGCCGCGTACCAGTTCCTCCAGCGGGGTGCCGGCCGGCACGGGCTCGGCCCGGTCGCGTACCTGGGCGAACCAGTCGCCGGCCCTGATCAGCAGCCCCGCGCAGCCGGTCTCCCGGTCGAGGAGCTCGCAGGCGGCGGACGGCCCGGTGGTGCGCCCGGGCCTCCAGTGTTCGAGGTACGGGACGTGCACACCCGTCTCGACGAGTACGGCACCCTCGCGGCGGAGCCGTCCGGCGTCCGGGAGCGTGACGGGTCCGAAGTCGAGGCTGCGGGCCCAGTGGAACACGTCGGAGCGCC
This sequence comes from Streptomyces sp. NPDC058231, assembly GCF_042882275.1. Taxonomy (NCBI): domain Bacteria; kingdom Bacillati; phylum Actinomycetota; class Actinomycetes; order Kitasatosporales; family Streptomycetaceae; genus Streptomyces; species Streptomyces sp. NPDC058231. Next base: position 33,332 of record NZ_JBHVWN010000026.1, read on the forward strand.
GCCGCAGTCTCCCCGCGAACGCCTCCTGGCGGGTGAGCGCGAGGAGCTCCTCGAAGCGGAGGCCGGACAGGGCGCCGCCGCCCAGGTGCCGGCGGCACTCCGCCGGCTGGCGCAGATCCGCGTACCGGGCCGGGCCCTGCACCCAGGTCACGACGGTGGTGGTGTCACGGTGGCCGTCGGCGTCGACGAGCAGCGAGCGGTGCCAGACGCCGGTCAGTTCGGGGACGGACGGGGGGACGGCGGACGGCTTCGCGGACATGGCTGCCCTTCGCGGTCGCGGCGGCCGGAGCCGCATTCCTGTCGGATGACAGAAATTAGGGAGAGCCTGTTTCCGCTGCATGACACGGCCGTGTCCGGGCGGCGCCGAAGTGCTCACCGCGGGCGGAGGCGGCACGGACCGGCCGGGGCGGTGGTGCCGCCCCGGCCGGTCCCGTGAGGTGAACCGCCCGCGGGCCTACTTCGGGGGCATCAGGACGGAGTCGACGATGTACACCGTCGCGTTGGCGGTCGGGACGTTGCCGCAGACGACCTTCGAGCCGTTGTTCACGGTGTACGCCATGTCGGAGCCGGAGGTCTTCAGGTCGCTCTTCTCCAACGTGGCGTAGGAGCCGCTCTCCAACTGCTTCGGCGTCAGCTTCCGGCCGACCGCGTGGTACGTCAGCACCTTGGTGAGCTCCGCCTTGTCCGCCAGCAGCTTGTCCAGGTCCGGCTTCGGGATCTTGGCGAAGGCGTCATCGGTCGGCGCGAACACCGTGATGTTCTGCGCGTTGTTCAGGGTGTCGACCAGGCCGGCCTTCTTCACCGCGGTGACGAGGGTGGAGAGCGCGGGGTTGTTGGAGGCGGCGGTGGCGACCGGATCCTTCGCCATCCCCGAGAAGCTTCCCGCGCCGTCCTTCGCCACGGACGAACACGCCGGTCCGAAGGGGTCGTTCATGTTCGCCGGCATGCTCGACGCGGCCGACGGGGACGACTTGGCCGAACTCGCGGCGGATCCCGAGGCGGAGTCCTTCGAATCGCTGGAGCAGGCCGTCAGGGCCAGCGGCAGAACCACCGCGACGGAGACGGCGGCCGCGGCGCGGCGAAGGTGCGGAGTACTCATGTCGTTCTCCTGAAACGTAGCGCGCGAGGTGCGCGGAAGGTGGAGCGGAATGAACGTCGAGGTGAGGCGGCGGCCCCGGCCCGCACGGACGACGCCGGACGCCGTCCCGGGAACCCCGCGCCTCCGCGGTCAGGGCACCGCGCCGGACGGAGGTGCCTTCCCGCCGCCCGCCCCTCTCCCCAGCCGCGGGAGAGGGACGGCGCGCCGGGGCGAGCCGTCCGGTCAGGAGATACCGCACTCCTGAGGCCGGTACGGCACCCGCCACCGGGGCGGTGCCGTCGGCGGGGCCGCCCTCCGGCCACCCCACCGCCGCCGCCCCGGCCACGCCGAAGACCGGGACGGCCGGGGCACGGGCACGGAACCCGGCGGTCGGACCGCTGAGCCCGGCGCAACCGGCGCGTGCCCGGCGGGACCGCCGGGACCCGGAGGCCCCGTGCTCCTGCGTCTCGTTCCGGTCTTCGCTCACAGCTGGGGTTCGTCGCCGGATGCCCGGCGGATTGGTCCATCACCCGATCGGAGGACATTCGGCGCTCGACCAATCCTTTGCGGCTCCGGCGACGAACCCCATGTGAGGAGTCCTGCCAGAGGGCTCCGGCCGGCGCGCACCAGGCCCCTCGTGAGGTCTGCCGGTCCCGAGACACCCGGAGGAACCGGCATGGCACGGAATCGGCGGCGCACAGCCGTGGTGGGCAGCGGGGTGGCGGGACTGACGGCCGCCCACGTGCTCCGCCAGGCGCACGAGGTGACGCTGTACGAGTCGGACGATCGGATCGGGGGCCACGCGCACACCCATGAACTCGTCGCGCCGGACGGCCGGATGCACCGGGTCGACTCCGGGTTCATCGTGCACAACCGGCGGACGTACCCGTATCTGCTGCGGCTCTTCGCCGAACTCGGGGTCGCCACTCAGGAGTCCGAGATGAGCATGTCCATACGGTGCGAGGGGTGCGGCATCGAGTACGCGGGCGGCCGCGGCCCCACCGGGCTCGTCGCCCGGCCGGGCACCGCGGTGCGTGCTCCCTACCTCCGGATGCTCGCCGAGGTGCCGCGCTTCCACCGCGCGGCCCGGCGGCACCTCGCCGCCGATGACGAGGACGGCGGTCTCACGCTGGGCGAGTTCGCCGCCCGCGGTCGTTTCTCCCGGTACTTCACCGCTCATTTCCTGACCCCGCTGGTCTCCGCCGTCTGGTCCTGCGACCCGGTGACCGCCATGCGCTACCCGGCCCGTTACCTGTTCCGGTTCCTCGACCACCACGGGATGCTCGCCGTCGGCGGTTCTCCGGTGTGGCGCACCGTGACCGGCGGCTCGCGGGAGTACGTCGACCGGGCGGTGAAACAGCTCGCCGCCGTACGGACTGCCACCCCGGTGCGGGCGGTACGCCGCCACGCGGACGGCGTCGACATCGTCACCGAGGACGGCGCCACCGAGGAGTACGACGCGGTGGTCGTCGCCACCCACCCCGACCAGGCACTGCGGCTGCTGGCCGACCCCACCGACGGGGAACGGCGCACCCTCGGCGCGTTCCGCTACTCCCGCAACCCCACCCTGCTGCACACCGACGCCTCGCTGCTCCCGCGCAGCCGCGCCGCCCGCGCCTCCTGGAACTACCTGATGCCGTCCTGCGAGGCGAGCGCCGACCGGGTCACCGTCAGCTACGACATGAACCGGCTCCAACGCCTCCGGGCCCCGGACACCTATGTCGTCACGCTGAACGGCGCCGACCGGGTCGCCGAGGACCGGATCCTCGCCCGCATGGTGTACGAACACCCCGTCTACACCCCGGAGTCGGTCGCGGCCCAGGCCCGGCTGCCCGCCCTGTCCGGACCGGTCACCGCCTACGCGGGGGCCTACCACGGCTGGGGCTTCCACGAGGACGGCTGCCGCTCGGGCGTGCGGGCCGCCGAGGCTCTGGGGGTGACGTGGTGAACGCCCCCGGCCCCGCGCCGAACGCCCTCTACCCCTGCACCATCACCCATGTCCGGACCGCACCCGGCCGGTACGCGCTCCGGCACCGCACCTATCTGTGGCTGATCGACCCCGACCGCCCGCCGCGCCTGCCGTTCGGCCTGCGCCCGCTCGCCCGCTTCGACCCCCGCGATCACTTCGGCGGTACGGCCCCGACGATCCGGGCCGGCCTCGAACGCTTCCTCGCCGCCCGGTCCATCGACCTCGCCGGCGGCAGCGTGCGGATGCTCACCCAGGCGCGGATCCTCGGCCATGTCTTCAACCCGCTCACCGTCTACTGGTGCCACCGGAGCGACGGCACCCCGCTCTGCACGGTCGCCGAGGTCCACAACACGTACGGGGAGCGGCACTGCTACCTGCTGCACCCGGACGGCGCCGGGCGGGCGAGTACCGGCAAGGAGTTCTACGTGTCGCCGTTCTTCCCCGTCGACGGCGGCTACCGGATGCGGCTGCCCGAACCGGGCCCCCGACTCGATCTGACGATCCATCTGGAACGGGACGGGAAACGCCCGTTCACCGCCACGGTGCGCGGCGTCCGGCGCCCCGCCTCACCCGCGGCCCTGCTCCGGGCGGCGGTCCGTCACCCCTGGGTCACCGTCGTCGTCTCGGCGGCGATCCGGTTCCACGGCATCCGGCTGTACCTGCGCAGGCTGCCCGTGCAGCCCCGCCCCCACCATCGAACCCAGGAAGGCATGCAGTGAAGGTGTCCGTCTCCCCGTCACCTCGGCGCCACGCCCCCGGCATCGACCCGGGACGCTGGCCCGACGTCGCCACCCTGCCTCCGGCCTCCCGCCTGCGCACCGCCGTCGCCGAACGGATCGTCCGTCATGCGCTGGCCCGGCTGCCGCTGCGCGCCCGGATCACCGGCGGTGCGGACCTCGGCCTCGGCGGGCCGCTGATGGAGATCCACGACCCCGCCGCGTTCTTCCGCCGCGTCGGCGCGGGCGGACTGATCGGGTTCGGCGAGTCCTACATGGCCGGCGAATGGGACGCGCCCGACCTGGTCGGTGCGGTGTCCGTCCTGGCGCGCCACGCCGCGAGTCTCGTACCCGGGCCGCTGCAACGGCTGCGCGGCACATGGGCTCCGCGGCAGCCCGCCGGGCAGCTCGGCACCCCGGAGTCGGCCCGCTCCAACATCAGCCACCACTACGACCTGTCCAACGAGCTCTTCGCCCTCTTCCTCGACGAGACCCTGACCTACTCGGCGGCCGTCTTCCGCGGCTTCCCGGCCGCCCCCGCCCAGCTGCCCGCCGCCCAGCACCGCAAGATCGACCGGCTGCTCGACCTCGCGGCCGTCGGGGCCGGGACGGAGCTCCTGGAGATCGGCACCGGCTGGGGCGAACTGGCCATCCGCGCCGCGGCGCGCGGCGCCCGGGTCGTCACCGTGACGCTCTCCCGGGAACAGCGGGCACTGGCCCGCGCCCGGATCCGCGCGGCGGGCTTCGCGGACCGCGTCGACGTGCGGCTCTGCGACTACCGGCAGATCACCGGCGTGTACGACGCGGTGGTCAGCGTCGAGATGATCGAGGCGGTCGGCGCGTCGTTCTGGCCGGTCTACTTCCGGACCCTGGAGGAGCGGCTGGCCCCCGGCGGCCGGATCGCGCTCCAGGCCATCACCATGCCGGACGACCGGATGCGCGCCAGCCGTGACACCTACACGTGGATCCAGAAGTACATCTTCCCCGGTGGGCTGCTGCCCTCGACCGAGGCGATCGAGCGGACCGTCGACGAGCACACCGCGCTCCGCATCGAGCACCGGATCTGCTTCGGGATGCACTACGCGGAGACGCTGAGGCTGTGGCGCGAACGGTTCGAGGAGCGCATCGACGAGACCGGGGCCCTCGGATTCGACGCCACCTTCCGCCGCATGTGGCGCCTGTATCTCGCGTACTCCGAGGCGGGCTTCCGTGCCGGCTACCTCGATGTGCAGCAACTCGTGCTGACCCGGCCGCGTGAGGAGGCGGCGCGATGATGTGGCAGGCGTTCGCCGAGGGGCTCGGTGCCACCGCAGGCGCCGCGCTCGCCGTCATGCTCGTCACGTTCGCCGTCGCGCTGCACCGGGGCGTGCACCGCGTCGTCGACGTGGCCTGGGGCGCCGCCTTCGCAGCCGTCGCCCTGGTCTCGTACATCCTGTCGGCCGGCGAGGGGGACGACGGGGTGCGGCTGCTGGTCACCGTGCTGACCGTCGCATGGGGCCTGCGGCTGGCGCTGCACATCGCCCGGCGCGGCCGCGGTCACGGGGAGGACCCGCGGTACGCAGCGATGCTGGCCAGGGCGCACGGCAACCCGGACCTGTACGCCCTGCGGAAGGTCTATCTGCTGCAGGGCGCACTGGTCTGGCTGATCTCGCTGCCCGTGCAGGCGGCCCAGTACCTGGCCGGGCCCGTGGGTGGGTGGGCCTGGGCCGGTACCGCCGTGTGGGCGGTCGGGCTCGGCTTCGAGGCGGTCGGAGACCTCCAGCTGGCCCGGTTCAAGGCCGATCCGGCACACCGCGGCCGGATCATGGACCGTGGCCTGTGGTCGTGGACCAGGCACCCCAACTACTTCGGCGACTTCTGCGTCTGGTGGGGGCTGTTCCTGATCGTCTACGCCGAGCCGGCCGCCGCCGCGGCCACCGTCGTCTCGCCGCTGGTGATGAGCTTCCTGCTGATCCGGGGCAGCGGCAAGGCGCTGCTGGAACGGCACATGGCGGGCCGCCCGGGCTATGCCGAGTACACCGCCCGTACCAGCGGGTTCCTCCCGCGTCCGCCGCGGAGTCCGGGCAGCCGGTGAGGCGCCGGCCGTCAGCCGGTACCGCGGGCCCGTTCGAAGCGGGCCCGCGCCTCACCGAGGTCCACCACCGGCTCCGGGTAGTCGAACCGGGCCCGCGCCCGGCCGGTCAGCTTCCAGGGTTCGTGGACCGCGGCGCCGTCCAGACCGGCCAGTTCCGGAACCCAGCGCCTCACGTACGCGCCGTGCGGATCGAACCGCTTGCCCTGGATCACCGGGTTGAGCACCCGGTTGGGACGGGTGTCCGTACCGGTGCCCGCCACCCACTGCCAGTTCAGCTGGTTGTTCGCCATGTCCCCGTCGACCAGCAGGTCCAGGAAGTGCCGGGCTCCGACCCGCCAGTCCACGTACAGCGTCTTGGTGAGGAAGCTCGCGACCAGCATCCGGCCGCGGTTGTGCATCCAGCCCTCGTGCGTCAGCTGCCGCATCGCCGCGTCCACCAGCGGGTAGCCGGTGAGCCCGGCGCGCCACGCCTCGATCTCGCCGGCGTCGGACCGCCACCGGTCGCCGCGCGGACGGTAGTCCGCCCATGAGGCGTCCGGCCGGGCGGCGAGCACCTGGTGGTGGAAGTCCCGCCAGGCCAGCTGCCGTACGAAGGCGTCGGCGCCGGCCCCGCCCTTCTTCCGGGCCCGGTGCACCGCCTCGGCCGCGGAGAGGCAGCCGAAGTGGAGATACGGGGACAGCCGGGACGTCGCGTCCCCGGCGAGGTCGTCGTGCCCGGTCACGTATCCGTCCATCGGGCCGTGCAGCCAGGAGGTCAGCAGTGTGCGCCCTGCCGTCTCGCCGCCCTCGGCGAGCCCGGGGGAGACGCCGGCCGTCCCGGTCCGCTCCGGCAGCGGAGCGGACTCCACGCCGTCCGGTACCCGTACCGTCCGCGGGGCGGCCAGGGTGCCCCGTACCCCGGCCGCCTCCCAGCGGCGGAAGTACGGGGTGAACACGGCGAAGTGGTCACGGCCGGCCGGAACGACCCGGCCCGGCGCGAGTGCGGTGACCACCGCGTCATGGACGTGCAGGGTGCATCCGGCCTCCGCCAGAGCCGCACGGAGCCGTTCCTCGCGCCGCACCGCGTATCCGCTCACCCCGGCCGCGACGTGCACGCTCTCCGCCCCGGTCTCCGCCACCACGGCGCACACGCCGGCCACCACGTCCGCCTCGCGGACGACCAGCCGGCCGCCCCTGCGCCGCAGCCCCGCGTCGAGATCGGCGAGACAGCCGGCGAGGAAGGCCCGCCGGTTCGGCGCGTCGAAGCCGGTCCGGTGGATGCCGTCGTCCCTGACGAAGAGAGGGACGACGGCATCCGCCCCGCGCACCGCCGCGTGCAGGACGGGGTTGTCGTGCAGCCGCAGATCGGAGGTGAACAGGGCCACCGAGACAGTCATGGACAGATGCTCCTCACGCGGTCGGGAACGTAAGCAGGGCCAGCGGCGCGGAGGTCGGCTGCGCGGAGCCGCCGGCCGGCTCGACGGTGATCCCCATCCCCGACGCCCCGTCGACGGGCCCGTCCAGCAGGACGGTGCTGTCCGTCGCGGCCCGGTTCATCAGTCCCGCGGAGCGCATGGAACCGTCGTCGTCGAACCACAGCTGGTACACCTTGCCGCTGGGCGGCGGCTGCATCCCCGAAGCCACGAACACGGCCCGGTTGCGGCTCTGTGAGACTACGACCGTGCCCTTCGCCCCGCCCGTCAGCACGCTCGACCTCGCCTTCGCGTCGGGCGCCGAGAGGACCTGGGCCAGTTGCTCGCTCTGCCGCTCGGCCCGGTCGGCCTGCTGCCGGGCGTCCTGCGCGACCTGGTGCTGCCACACCGCGACACCGCCGAACCCGGCCGCGGCGGCCAGACACGCGGCGAGCGCCAGCTTCGACCACCGGCCGGTCCGTCCCGCGGCGGCTCCGGAGCGGGTCGGCCGGCCGTTCGACGGAGCCACCTGCCGTACGGTCGTGATCTCGCGGAGCACCCGGTCGCGCAGCTCGCGCGACGGGGACACGGACACCGCGAGCCCGAGCCGGGTGGCGGTCTCGGACAGCTCCCGTACCTCCAGCGCGCAGGCTTCGCAGTCGCCGAGATGGCGTTCGAACTCGGTGCGCTCCGTGTCCGGCAGCGCGTACAGGGCGTATGCCCCGGTCAGCGTATGCAGTTCGGCATTGCTCATGCGTTCACCCCGAGGCAGTCGCGCAGCCGGATGAGCCCGTCGCGCAGTCGTGTCTTGATCGTGCCGAGCGGTACGGAGAGCAGTTCCGCCACCTCGCGGTAGGTCAGCCCACGGTAGTAGGCGAGCGTGACGGACTGCCGTTGCAGCTCGGAGAGGGCGCGCATGCAGCGGCGCACCTGCTCGCGCTCCAGCCGGCTCTCGACCTGCTCGGTGACCTCGTCGAACTCGGGTGTCCGGTCCAGCAGCGCCGCCCGGTGCTCACGGGCCGACGTGGCCTCGGCGGAGCGGACCCGGTCGACCGCACGGTGATGGGCCAGCGTCAGTACCCAGTTCATGGCGCTCCCGCGGGACGACTGGAAACGCGGGGCGGTCCGCCACACCTCGACCAGTACCTCCTGCGCCACTTCCTCCGACTGCGCGGGGTCGCGCAGCACGCTCCGCACGAGGCCCAGGACAGGTCCGCAGACGGCGTCGTACACCTTGGCGAACGCGTCGTGGTCACCTCGGGCCACCAGCCCCAGGAGCTCCGGAAGATCGGGCCCCGCCGACGGCGCTCCGCTGATGTGCACGGCTTCTTTCACGCGGGCTTCCTCCCAGATGCTCATCGGTCTCGTGGGGTGATTCGGAGCCGAGTGCGGTGCGGATTGGTCACTGTCCGGAATCCTTCCACGCCCCCGCGAATTCGCGATACATCGTGGTTGACGCGTAAGAGTGCTCGCGATATGTTCGTACACGAGTATTCGATGACGAAGTGATGAACCCGAGGGCGGTGGGAGTGGTGGCCAAGCGACGCAAGCTCAGCAACCCGCTGGCACTGACGGTGATGGTGCTGCTCGCCGAGCGGTCCATGCACCCGTACGAGATCGCCCAGACACTTCGCCGGCGCGGCAAGGAACACAGCGTCAAGATCAATTTCGGTTCGCTCTACACCGTCGTCCAGAACCTGGAGAAGCACGGGTACGTCGAAGTGACCGGTGTGCAGCGTCAGGGCAACCGCCCCGAGCGCACGCTCTACGGCATCACCGGGGCCGGGCGTCACGAGATGGTCGACTGGCTCTCCGACCTGCTCGCCGTGCCGGTCGCCGAGTACCCCGTGTTCGAAACGGCCCTCTCGCTGCTGCCCGTGCTGCCGCCCGAGGAAGTGGCGGAGCTGATGGAGACCCGGGAGGCGGCGCTGGCGGTCCAGTCCGCGGCGCTCCGGGGTGTCCTCGGCCAGCTCGGCGAACAGCTGCCCCGGATCTTCGTGGTGGAGACCGAGTACCAGCTCCACATGCTCGACGCGCAACTGGAGTGGATCAGGAACTTCCGCGCCGAGATCGACAACGCCACCATCAGCGGCATCGAGGAGTGGAAGTCGTTCCACGAGACCGGTGAAGTCCCGCAGGACTGGCAGGACCTGGACGAACAGGAGATCGTTCTCGACCCCGAGCGCTGAGGCGCGGCGCGGCCGGTCCCCGCGGAAGCGGTCCCGGAGACGCGGTGCCCCAGAAGAGGAAAAGACCCCGGCGGGAGCTGTTGGAGCAGCGCCTGCCAGGGTCTCGAACCCCGGACCGGCCATGCCGTGAGGGCGAGCCAGGCGATCGAGGTGCGGCACACCCAGGATAGCCCGGCTCTTCTCACGCGGACCGGCTCGGCACACCCGAGCAACCCGCCGACCACAGGAGAGCTCCGTCATGAGCACCCGTGCGCCCGCAGTAGAGGCGCGACAACTGATCAAGACCTATCCCGGCGACGTGACCGCGCTGAACGGCATGGACCTCACTGTCGACGCCGGCACCGTCTTCGGGCTCCTCGGCCCCAACGGAGCCGGCAAGTCCACCACCGTCAAGATCCTCACCACCCTCGCCCGCCCCGACTCCGGCACCGCGAGCGTCGCAGGGCACGACGTCCTGCGCCACCCCGACCGGGTCCGCCGCGCGATCGGCGTGGTGGCCCAGAAGTCCGGCGCCGACCCCGTCGCCACCGGCCGCGAGAACCTGCTGCTGCAGGGCAGGCTGTACGGCATGCGGGGCGCCGAGGTCCAGCGCCGCGCCGACGAGCTGCTGGCCCGCTTCGACCTCACCGACGCCGGGAAGCGTCAGGTCAAGGGGTACTCCGGCGGTATGCAGCGCCGCCTGGACGTGGCGCTCGGCCTGGTCCACCGGCCCGAGGTGCTCTTCCTCGACGAGCCCACCACCGGACTCGATCCCGAGGCCCGCACGGCCATGTGGGACGAGATTGCCCGGCTCGCCGGTGAAGAGGGTCTGACGATCGTGCTGACCACGCACTATCTGGAGGAGGCCGACCGGCTCGCCGAACGCATCGCGATCGTCGACCGCGGCCGGATCGTCGTCGAGGGCACCCCCGACGAACTCAAGGGTGAACTGAGGGGCGACGCCGTCCACATGGAGCTGCGCGCCGACGGCGACCGCACGGCGGTCACCGCCGCGCTCACCGTGGTGCCCGGGGTGTACGAGGTCATGGCCGACGGCCGCCGGGTGAGCGTACGGGCCGAGGACGGCGCCGCCGCCGTCCCCGTACTTCTCGCCGCCCTGGAGCGAGCGGGTGCCACGGTCGCCGCCGCCACCGTCGCCCGCCCCTCGCTCGACGACGTCTATCTGCGCTACGCCGGACGCCGTTTCTCCGAGGCCGAGTCCGCCGACGCCCAGCAGTCACCCTCCACGACCGTCGCAGGAGCCACCCGATGAGCAGTCAGGCCTTCGCCGACACCTGGTACATGACGCAGCGTCAGCTGATGGCGATCATCAGGCAGCCGATCTTCCTGGTGATCTCCCTGGTCCAGCCGGTGATCTGGCTGTTCCTCTTCGGCAACCTCTTCAAGAAGGTCGTCGAGCTCGGTGGCTTCGGCACCACGTCCTATCTCGACTACCTGATCCCCGGCATCGTCGTGATGAGCGCCCTCGGCTCGAGCATGTGGGCCGGGATGGGGACCCTGGAGGAGATCGAGCGCGGCACGCTCAACCGCTTCCTGACCACCCCGGTCAGCAGGAACGCGCTGATGAACGCCAATGTGGTGCAGAACGGCATCAGTACCGCCGTGCAGTCGGTGATCATCGTGCTGCTCGGCTGGGCCGCCGGTGCCGCCTACCCGGGCGGCGCGAGCGGTCTGCTGGTCCTCGTCGTCGCCTCGATCCTGCTCGGCACGGTCTTCGGTGCGCTCTCCAACGCCCTGGGGATGCTGGTCCGCGAGCGTGAGTCGATCATCGGGATCAACACGTTCCTGCTGCTGCCGCTGACCTTCCTCTCGTCGTCGTTCATGGCGCCGAGTCAGATGCCGTCCTGGATGCGGCACATCGCCGACTTCAACCCGGTCAACTGGGCGATGGTGGCGGGCCGTTCGGCGCTGACCGCCGACCCCGACCGGTGGCTGGTGCTCAGCCGCGGGGGAGCGCTGCTCGTCCTCGCGGTGGCGGCGGTCTGGCTGTCCACCCGCACCTTCCACGCGTACCAGAAGTCCGTCTGACGGACGTGCGGCCGACGGCTCCGGCCGGCGGCGCAGCAGCGCGGGAGCGGCCGTGACACGGAACCGGTCCGGGACCCGTCCCGGGCCGGTTCCCCGGCTTTCGGGGGCACGAGGACGCCCCGGTCGCCGTCCGGGCGGACGGGTGGCCGGGGCGTGGGTGCCGGGAGGGAGGTTCCGGGCGCCGCGGTGTTACGCGGCGTTCTCCTGCTCCCGCTCCACCTGCTCGTTCCACGCGCGCTTCACCGAGCGCCACGCGTCGTCGTTCTGCCCGAGGCGCCAGTAGCCGGAGATCGACAGCTGCGCCGGCGGGATCTTCCGGTCGAGCCGCAGGTGGCGGCGGATCTCCTTCACGAAACCCGCCTCGCCGTGCACGAACGCCTGCACCTCTCCCGCCGGGAAGTCCAGCGACGTCACCGCCGCGGTCAGGGCCTCGCCGACCGGGCGGTCGCCGCGGTGCAGCCAGGTCAGTTCGACACCGTCGCAGGTCGCGATCTTCTGTTCCTCGGAGGCGTCGGCCACCTCGATGAACGCATGGGCCACCGCGCCCGCGGGCATCTGCTCCAGCGCCGCCGCGATCGCCGGCAGGGCGCTCTCGTCGCCGGCCAGCAGATGCCAGTCCGCCGACGCCTCCGGCCCGTAACCACCGCCGGGGCCCAGGAACGTCACCGGGTCACCGGCGGCCGCCCGCAGTGCCCACGGGCCCGCCAGGCCCTCGTCGCCGTGGACCACGAAGTCGATCGCCAGCTCGCGGGCGACCGGGTCCCAGGAGCGCACCGTGTAGGTGCGGGTGGTGGGCCACAGCTCGCGCGGGTACTCCTCGCGGATGCGGGCGATATCGAAGGGGTGCGTGTAGTCGGCGCCCTCGGGGGCGAAGCAGAGCTTGACGTAGTGATCGGTGAACCCGGACAGCTCGAAGCCGGCAAGGCCGTCACCGCCGAGGACCACGCGCACCATGTGCGGCGTGATGCGCTCGGTGCGCAGGACCTCTGCACCCTGCGCCCTGGGTGCCTGGCGTGCCGGTCGTTCTGCCACGGAGTTCTCCCTGCTATGAAGGCTTAGGCTTGCCTAACCTAGCACTTCAGCTGCGGAGTGTGGAGAGCAGCCGCTGCAGGGCGCCGCCCAGTCCCCACCGCGCGGCCAGTGCTTCGAGGGCGACGGGATCGCGCGGTTCGGTGGGCAGCGCCGGGTCGAACGGGGGCAGCGGTACGTCGCCGGCGACCCGGACCACCGTCGGCGCGACGGCCACGTAGTCCCGCGCCCCGTCGAGGCGCTTGCGCTGCGAAGGCGTCAGTCCAGCCGTCGGATCGTCCACCGCGGCCATGATCCCGGCGAGGTCGCCGAAGGCGTCCAGCAGTTTCGCCGCCGTCTTCTCGCCGATGCCCGGGACCCCCGGCAGTCCGTCGCTCGGGTCGCCGCGCAGCAGTGCCAGATCGGCGTACCCGGAGCCGTCGACCCCGTACTTCTCCCGCAGCCACGCCTCGTCCGTCAGCTGCAGCGAGCCGACGCCCTTCAGCGGGTAGAGGACCCGGACCCCGCGGACGTCGTCGACCAGCTGGTAGAGGTCCCGGTCGCCGGTGACGATGTCCACCGGGCCGGTGGCGAGGCCGGTGAGCGTGCCGATGACGTCGTCCGCCTCGTACTCCGGGACGCCGACCCGGGCGATGCCCAGCGCGTCGAGCACCTCCTCGATCACCGGGACCTGCGGGGCCAGCGTGTCGGGCGTCGCCTCCTCGTCGGGCAGCCCCTCGGCGGTCTCCACCGCCACCCGGTGCGCCTTGTACGAGGGGATCAGTTCGACCCGCCAGTGCGGCCGCCAGTCCGCGTCCATGCAGGCGACCAGGTCGTCCGGCCGGTGGTCCTGGACGAGCCGCCCGATGAAGTCGAGGAGACCGCGCACGGCGTTGACCGGGGTGCCGTCCGGCGCGCGCACCGAATCGGGGACTCCGAAGTAGGCGCGGTAGTAGAGGGAAGCGGTGTCGAGGAGCATCAGGCGTCGCGTCACACCCCGATGATGCCGCACCCCACCGACACCGGCCGCCGCGGCGCCTGCCGACGACGGCCCGTCGTCCGGGGTGAGCTGGCTCACTGTCGTGTTTGGTCCGTGTAAGCGAGGGCAGGCGCGCAGCCGGAGCGGATCACGTTGCTGTTTCAACCGATGCACGTGTCATGCGGACCGAATCCGCACTGCTCCACGGTCTGCCGGAGGGGGTGGCAGACCGTTCTCGGTTCAACGCGTGAGGTGTATGTGTCAAGGCTGCAAGCCGACCACCTGTACAAGGTGTTCGGCAGACGACCCGATCAAGCCGTGCAGAAGCTCGAAAGCGGCTCCGACCGCGACGAGCTGCGCGCCGACGGAACTACCGCAGCGGTGATCGATGCCTCGTTCACCGTCGAACCGGGCCAGATATTCGTCGTGATGGGTCTCTCCGGATCCGGTAAGTCCACGCTGCTGCGGATGCTCAACGGTCTGTCCGACCCCACCGCCGGACGCGTGCTGTTCGACGGGCAGGACCTGACCGCCCTGAGCCCCCGCGAACTCCGTGCCGTCCGCTCCTCGAAGATCAGCATGGTCTTCCAGCACTTCGCTCTCTTCCCGCACCGCAGCGTGCTGGAGAACGCCGCGTACGGCCTCGAGGTGCAGGGTGTGCCGCGTGCCGAGCGTGAGAAGCGCGCCGCCGAGGCACTGGAGCTGACCGGGCTGGCCGGCTGGGAGAAGTCCTGGCCCGACGAGCTGTCCGGCGGTATGCAGCAGCGGGTCGGCCTGGCCCGTGCCCTCGCCACCGACGCGGACCTGCTGCTGATGGACGAGTCGTTCAGCGCGCTCGACCCCCTGATCCGCCGCGACATGCAGGACCAGCTGCTGGAACTGCAGAAGCGGCTGAAGAAGACCATCGTCTTCATCACCCACGACCTCAACGAGGCCATGCGCCTCGGCGACCGGATCGCCGTGATGAGGGACGGCAGGATCGTCCAGCTCGGCACCGCCGAGGACATCCTCGTCACCCCCGCCAACGACTACGTCGCGTCCTTCACCCAGGACGTCGACCGCTCCCGGGTCCTGACCGCGGGCGCCATCATGGCCGAGCCGCACACCGTCATGGGCAACGAGGACGACGACGGCAGGGAGCTCCGCACCCCCGAGGACGTCCTCAGGTCCGCGCCGGCCACGGTCTCCGAGTCCACGCCGATCATCGAACTGTTCACCCCCTGCTCGCGCAGCGGCGTCGCGGTCGCCGTGACCGACGCCGCGGGCGAGCTCGTCGGGGTCGTGCCGCGGTCCCGGCTGCTCGCCGTCCTCGGCGAGCCGATGCCCCCCGCAGAGCTCCCGCAGACCACCACGACCGCGGTGAAGAAGGTGGCCGCCGATGTTTAGGCTCCCGCTCGGCACCTGGGTCGACAGCGCGGTCGACTGGCTCCAGACCCACCTGGTCTGGCTGTTCGACGCGATCAGCTCCGTCGTCAACGGCATGTTCGACGGCATCGCCGCCGTGCTCTCCGCCCCCGCCCCGCTGCTCTTCGCGGGCATCGTCGCCGTCATCGCCTGGTGGCTGCGCGGTCTCCTCGCGGGCGTCCTCGCCTTCGTGGGCTTCGCGCTCATCGACTCCATCGAGTTGTGGGACGAAGCGATGGACACGCTCACGCTGGTGCTCGTCGCCACCATCGTGACGCTGGTCCTCGCCGTACCGCTCGGCATCTGGGCAGCGCGTTCCAAGACCGTCTCCGCGGTGACCAGGCCGGTCCTCGACTTCATGCAGACCATGCCCGCCATGGTCTACCTGATCCCCGGCGTCATCTTCTTCGGCGTCGGTGTCGTGCCCGGCATCATCGCCACGATCATCTTCGCGCTGCCCCCCGGCGTCCGGATGACCGAGCTCGGCATCCGGCAGGTGGACGGCGAGCTCGTCGAGGCCGCCGAGGCCTTCGGCACCACCTCGCGCAACACCCTGCTGCGGGTACAGCTGCCGCTCGCCCTGCCCACGATCATGGCGGGCATCAACCAGGTGATCATGCTCGGCCTGTCGATGGTGGTCATCGCCGGCATGGTCGGCGGCGGCGGCCTCGGTGGCTCCGTCTACCGCGCCATCGGCAACGTCGACGTCGGCCTCGGTTTCGAGGCGGGCGTCTCCATCGTGATCCTCGCGATGTATCTGGACCGGATGACCGGCGCGCTCGGCCGCGAGGTCTCCCCGCTGGCCCGCCGCGCCCTCGCGAAGGCCCAGGCGGCGGCCGGCGGACTGAAGATGTGGAACTACCGTCCGCAGCCCGTCGTCGCGGTCGTCGGCGTCGTCGTCCTCGCGCTCGTCGCCGGGGGCATGGGCGTCTTCGGCTCCTCCAAGGCGGACACCGGTGCCGCCACCGGCGCCTCGGACGTCGGCAAGGGTCAGAAGATCAGCATGGGTTACATCCCGTGGGACGAGGGCATCGCCTCCACCTTCCTGTGGAAGGAGCTGCTGGAGCAGCGGGGCTTCGAGGTCGACGCCAAGCAGTACGAGGCCGGCGCGCTCTACACCGGCATGGCCAACGGCCAGATCGACTTCGAGACCGACTCCTGGCTCCCGGTCACGCACGCCACGTACTGGAAGAAGTACAAGGACCACCTGGACGACATGGGCTCCTGGTACGGCCCCACCTCCCTCGAGCTGGCCGTCCCCTCGTACGTGAAGGGCGTCGACTCGCTCGACGACCTCAAGGGCAAGGCGTCCGAATTCAACGGCCGCGTCGTCGGCATCGAGCCGAGCGCCGGCGAGATGGGCCTCCTCAAGGACAAGGTCCTGCCGGGGTACGGGCTCGACAAGGAGTACAAGGTCGTCGACGGTTCGACGCCCTCGATGCTCGCCGAGCTGAAGCGCGCGTACGCCAAGAAGGAACCGATCGTCGTCCCGCTCTGGTCGCCGCACTGGGCCTACAACCAGTACGACCTGACCAAGCTCAAGGACCCCAAGAACATCTGGGGCAAGGGTGACGGCATCCACACCCTGACCCGCAAGGGCTTCTCGGGCGACAACCCGCAGGTCGGCAGTTGGCTCAAGAACTTCAAGATGACCGAGGACCAGCTCACCGGCCTCGAGGCGAAGATCCAGACGACCGGCAAGGGCAAGGAGCAGGAGGCCGTCCGCGCCTGGCTGAAGGAGAACCCCGGCGTCGCGGCCAAGTGGACCCCGGTCGCCAAGGCGGCGAAGGGCGCTGGCGGCAAGGACGAGCGTGACCGCACCGTCCAGATGGCCTGGTTCCCGTGGGAGGAGGACATCGCCGCCACGTACCTGTGGAAGGCCGTCCTGGAGGACCGCGGCTACAAGATCGACCTGAAGCAGTTCGAGGTCGGTCCGATGTACACCGCGATGTCCCGCGGCCAGCTCGACGTGCAGTTCGACGGCTGGCTGCCGTACACCCAGAAGAACTACTGGAAGCAGTACGGCTCCCGCCTCACCGACCTCGGGTCGTGGTACGGCCCGACCTCGCTGGAGGTCGCCGTCCCCTCGTACGTCAAGGGCGTCAAGACCTACAAGGACCTCAAGGGGCGCGGGGACGAGTTCAAGAACCGCATCGTCGGCATCGAGCCCGGCACCGCCACCATGGCCAACCTGAAGAACAAGGTGCTGCCCACCTACGGGCTCGACAAGGAGTACAAGGTCGTCGACAGTTCGACGCCCTCGATGCTCGCCGAGCTGAAGCGCGCGTACGCCAAGAAGGAACCGATCGCGGTCCTGCTCTGGACGCCGCACTGGGCGTACAGCGAGTACAAGCTCACCAAGCTGACGGACCCCGAGAAGGCCTTCGGCAACGGTGACACCATTCGTACGATCGCGAACAAGGACTTCCCGAAGAACTACCCGCAGCTCACCAAGTGGTTCAAGGACTTCAAGCTCAGCGAGCAGCAGCTGGCGGGCCTGGAGAACGAGATCAAGAAGCGCGGCACGGGACACGAGGAAGAAGCCGTGAAGGCCTGGATGGACAAGAACCCGGGCATCGCGGACAAGATGGCCCCCCAGTAGGGTCTGAACCACTGCGAAGGGGTGGCACCGCCGACCGGCGGGGCCACCCCTTCCGGCTTTCCGGCATCCACTTACCGGCCGTCCTTGCCCAACCGTGTGCGTAAGGTGCTGGCAGCCGGAAGGATGACGAGTCGGGAGGGAGCCGGACATGGACGACAAGGACACGCCCCGCGTGGGTGCCGCGGTCCGCCGACGACGCAGATCCCTGGGGCTCACACTGGCCGCGGTCGCCGGCCGCAGCGGCCTGTCCGTGCCGTTCCTCAGCCAGATCGAGAACGAGCGGGCCCGCCCCAGCGCCCGGTCGCTCGACCGGGTGGCCGAAGCGCTGGAGACCACCACGGCGCGGCTGCGGGCCGCCGCGGACTCGGCGCGCAGCGTCGACGTGGTGCGTGCGGGTGAGGGGGGAGGCGACGGGGTACGCAGGGTCGTGCGCGGACGGCATCAACTCAGTGCGCTGGAGTTCACCGGCGAACCGGACCTGGGGCGGGAGTTCCAGCACCGCAACGACGAGGTGATGTACGTCGCGGACGGCGCGGCCGAGGTGGAGGCGGAGGGGCAGGCCTACCGGCTGGAGCGCGGCGACACGCTGTTCCTGTCGGGCGGCGTCCGGCACCGCTGGCGGGCCACCGTGCCCGGGACCCGGCTGCTGTTCGTCGCGGTCGCCGAGCACATCGACGCCACGAACGACCCGAGGCGCTGAGCCGCCGGTGGCCGTGGAACGTGTCGTCTCGCTCGTCCCGTCGCTCACCGAGGCCGTCGCCGCCACCGCGCCCGGCCTGCTCGTCGGCGTCACCGACTGGTGCTCCCATCCGGCAGGTCTGGCCGCCACCCGCATCGGCGGCACCAAGAATCCCGACACTGCCGCGGTCCTCGCGCTCCGCCCCGACCTCGTCCTCGCCAACGAGGAGGAGAACCGCGCACCCGACCTCGCCGTGCTCCACGAGGCCGGGATCGAGGTCCTGGTCACCGGGATCCGCACCCTCGACCAGGCCTTCGCCGAGCTGCACCGGGTGCTGGTGACCGGTTGCGGGCTGGCCCGGCCCCGCTGGCTCGACGAGGCCGAGGCCGCCTGGGCGGCGCTCCCGCCGCCCAGGCGGGAACCCCGCCGGGCGATCGTGCCGATCTGGCGCAGGCCGTGGATGGTGCTCGGGCGCGACACCTTCGCCGGTGATCTACTGGCCCGGCTCGGCATCCGGAACGTGTACGCGGACCACGCCGACCGCTACCCGCGCATCCCGCTCGACGAGCTGAACGCGGCGGGCGCAGACCTGGTCGTGCTGCCCGACGAGCCGTACCGCTTCACCGCGGCCGACGGGCCGGAGGCGTTCCCCGGGCTGCCGGCCGCGCTCGTCGACGGGCGGTATCTCACGTGGTACGGACCGTCCCTGGCCGCGGCGCCCGCGGCGCTGCGAGCAGCGCTCCGCTGAACACGCCGCGCAACGTCCGCAGCCCGGCCACCGCCCAGGCCGTCACCAGCAGCGCGTACAGCGCGACGGCCAGCCAGGTGAACGCGGTGAGCCCCGTGTGCCGGGCCAGTCCCGCGGCGCCTGTGACACAGGTGCCGACCGGGAAGGTGAACCCCCACCAGGTCATGCCGAACGTCATGCCGCCGCGTGCGGCCCGCACCACCATCAGGGCGGCCAGCACGAGCCACAGCAGCGCGAAGCCCATCACCGGCACCCCGTACAGCACGGCGAACGCTCCGAACGCGGAGGCGTAGGGCGCCCCGATCGCGCCCGGCGCCACATCGGCGAGCTGATTGACCGCCGTCGTCGACTGTCCCAGCGGACCGAGGACCAGGAACAGCGTCGGGGTCAGGGCGAGTGGCAGCGGGCCCCGGTGGACCAGCCGCGAGAAGATCAGCGGCAGCATCACCAGGGTCGCCAGCAGGCTCAGCCCGAACATCGCGTAGCAGGCGAGGAGCAGGGCCTCACGCCACTGACCGGCGGGCAGCTCCGGCACCAGCAGCGGCCCGAGCGCGGCGGAGACCATCGGCGCCACCACCGGCAGCAGCCAGACCGGCGACGCGGTTCCGGGCTCCGGGCGGTGGCGTACGACCATCAGGTAGGGGATCGCGACCGCGGCGGCCAGCCCGGTCAGGGTGCCCGCGGTGAACAGCACCACGTCCACCGAGAGCGCCGCCCGGTGCCCGAGGACATCACGTCCCACCACCATCGTGGAACCGCCGACGGCGAGCAGAGCCATCGGCAGGCACCCGTAGAACGGGGCGACGGCCGGGTCGAGGAGGTGCGCGCGGGCCTGGTCGCGGTGGGCGGCCCAGTGCCCGGCCCGCGCGGCGAGGACCACGACGAGCAGTACCGCCGCGAGCGCCCACACCGCCGTGCACGCGGCCCGCAGCCCGGGAAGGTGAACGGGCAGCGCGGCGCCCGCGGAGGCGACCACGGCGGTACCCATGACCGTCGCGTACCAGTTGGGTCCGATGAACCGCAGAGCGGGGAATCGCGGCCGGAGGAGTCGCGGCGCGGCGGGGCCCGGGGCGCCGGTCAGCGCGCGGGTCTGCGGAAGGATGGCCATGCCATGATTTTTGTCGTAGGGCGGTTGCCCCACCAGGGAGCCCGTCTCTATGAGGTCATAAGCTGACTTTATGTCCAGCGATGTGCCTGCCCTCCTGTCCCACCGGGTCCCCGACCTGGGAGCGCTGGAGCTGCTGCTCGCCGTAGCCCGGCACGGCAGCCTGGGACGGGCGGCACGGGACGTCGGCATCACCCAGCCCGCCGCCAGCAGCCGCATCCGGTCGATGGAGCGACTGCTGGGCGTCGCCCTCCTCGACCGGTCGCCGCGCGGCTCCCGGCTCACCGACGCGGGCGCGCTCGTCACCGACTGGGCACGCCGGATCGTCGAGGCCGCCGAGGCGTTCGACGCGGGCGCCCAGGCCCTGCGCGACCGGCGGGACTCCCGGCTGCGCGTCGCCGCCTCCATGACCATCGCCGAATACCTGCTGCCGGGCTGGCTGATCGCGCTGCGCGCCGGCCGGCCGGACACCGCGGTCACCCTGCTCGCGGGCAACTCGGCGGCGGTCGCGCAACGTCTGCTCTCCGGCGAGGCCGACCTCGGGTTCGTGGAGGGGCTGTCCATCCCGGAAGGCCTCGACGGCACGGTCATCGCGCACGACCGCCTCGTCGTCGTGGTCGCCCCGGCCCACGCGTGGGCCGGCCGCCGAACCCCGCTGACCCCGCAGGAACTGGCCGCGACACCGCTGATCCTGCGTGAGCGCGGCTCCGGCACCAGGCAGGTCCTGGACGCCGCGCTCGCCGTGCACGGCGGCCTGGCCCAGCCACTGCTCGAACTCTCCTCGACCACGGCCGTGAAGGGCGCGGCGGAGAGCGGCGCGGGGCCCTGCGTCCTGAGCGAACTGGCGCTGGGGGAGGAGCTGTCCTCGCGACGGCTGGTGAAGATCCCGGTGGCCGGGGTGCGGCTGCGGCGGCAGCTGCGGGCCGTGTGGCCCTCGGGACACCGGCCCACGGGCCCGGCGCGCGATCTGCTGGGGCTGACCGGGAGCGACGCGTAGGGCGGGTGCCGCCGGGCGGCGTCCGGCGGCCGTATCCGCAGGCGGGCCGGCGCGTCCCGCGCGCAGGACCGCACGACGCGGCGATATCCGGTTGGCTCGGCCCCGCCCCCGCGACCAGGATGCGCATATGAATGTGACCGCACCTCCCGCAACCGGCGTCCGGCACCACTGGGCCGACCTCCCGGCCTCCGTACGCGGCGCCGTCGAGGACATCCTCGGCGCGCGCGTCCTGCGCGCGCAGAGCCAGAGCGGGGGATTCTCACCGGGAGTCGCCGCCCGGCTCGGCCTCGCCGACGGCCGGCGTGCCTTCGTCAAGGTGGTCAGCGCCGAGGTGAACCCGGGCAGCCCCGACCTGCACCGCGCCGAGGCCCGCAACACCGCCGCTCTTCCACCCGGCGCCCCCGTGCCCCGGCTGCTGGGCTCGTACGACGACGGAACCAGGGTCGCGCTCGTGCTCCAGGACATCGACGGCCGCCACCCCCGCATCCCCTGGGTCCCCGCGGAACTGGACCGGGTTCTCGCGGCGGTGGGCGAGCTGAACCGGACCCTGACCCCGGCCCCGATCGAGGTGCCGGCGGTCGCCGACCACGAGGCCGAGGCGTTCAGCGGCTGGCGCACCCTGCTCGCCGACCGCGACACCGAAGGGCTGCTGCCGGAGCGGCTCGACCCGTGGGCGGCGCGCCGGCTCGACGTACTCGCGGAGCTGGAGTCCGGATGGGCCGGGCCCGCCACCGGCGACAGCCTCGCCCACGGGGACCTGCGGGCCGACAACATCCTGCTCACCGACGAGCGGGTGGTCTTCGTCGACTGGCCGCACGCGCTACGGGCCGCGCCCTGGTTCGATCTGCTGACGATGCTGCCGTGCGTGGCCGCCCAGGGCGGTCCCGATCCGGACACCGTGTTCACCACCCACCCGCTGGGGCGCGCCGCCGACCCGGACGGGGTGAACGCCGTACTCGCCGCGCTCACCGGCTACTTCGTCGCGCACTCACTGAGGCCGGACCCGCCGGGGCTGCCCACCGTCCGGGCGTTCCAGGCGGCGCAGGGGGCGGCGGCGCTCGCATGGCTGCGCGGCAGGCTCGGCGGGCGCGCGCGGTGACGTCCGCGGCCTGCGTCAGCCGTGCGCCGACGCCGCCACCAGGGCCCGCATCACTCGCGTGTCGTCCCCCATCTCCGGATGCCACTGCACCCCCAGCACCCATGATCCGCCCGGCAGTTCAACCGCTTCCACCGTGCCGTCCGCCGCGTGGGCGGACGCCACCAGCGGCGCGGCGAGCACGTCCACGGCCTGGTGGTGGTAGGAGGGCACGGAGGACTTCTCGGGCACGATCGACGCGTAGAGCGTCCCGGGTACCGGGGTCACCGGATGCTCACCGAAGACGCCGGGCGCGGAGAGCGCGTTGGTGTGCCCGTCCAGGTGCTGTGCGAGGGTGCCGCCGAGCGCCACGTTGAGCAGCTGCATGCCACGGCAGATGCCGAGCACCGGTGTGCCGGACTCCAGGGCGGCACGGAGCAGCCCCAGTTCCCACGCGTCGCGTTCCCGGGCCGGCGGACCGGTCCTGGCGTCGCGCTCCGCGCCGTACCGCACGGGCTCGACATCGGCGCCGCCCGCGATGACGAGACCGTCCAGACGGGCGACGGCGTCCGCCGCGCGCGCCGGATCGTCGGGTGACAGCAGGGCGGCCAGGCCGCCAGAGCGCTGGACCAGCCGGGGGTAGGCGGACGGGAGCAGGGCGGCGGGCAGTTCCCAGACACCCCAGCGGGCGGCGGGCTCCAGATAGGTGGTGACACCGATGAGCGGTACGGACATGGCGGGGCCCTCCGGTCGGCCGCCCGCGGGCGGACCCGGTCCAACGCTGCCGGGAAACGGTGCTGAGAAGCGGTGCGGGGAATCGTGTGGGGAAAGGGCGTGGAAAGCGGTGCGGGAATGGTGCCGTGACATACCTTTGCGTGCCGGTGGGCGGCCGCGCAAGCCGTCAGGCCAGGAACCCGCGCAGCAGTGCCGCCGTGCCCGCGCAGTGCTCGCGCATCGCCGCACGCGACGCTTCGGGATCCCCGTCGAGCACCGCCTCGACGAGCGCGGTGTGCTGGTGCTGCGAGTGCTCCAGGTTCCGTACGAGCAGCGGTATGCAGTCCAGCAGGTCGTTGACCGTGGCCCGGACGGCCGCGTACTGCGCGGCCAGTGAGGGGGATCCGGACAGTTCCGCCAGCGCCAGATGGAGAAGGGTGTCACGCCTGCGGTAGTCGGGCAGAGGTGCTTCGTGTGTCGCAGCCAGAGCCGTACGCAGCCGTTCCGCACCCTCGTCCGTCAGGCCGTGCGTGGCGCACAGTCCGGCCGCCCCGGTCTCCAGCACCTCACGGAGCCGCAGGACGTCCTCGAGGTCGACGGCTGCCAGCCGGCGGCGCAGCTCGGCCTCGCCGGGACTGTCGGTGCGGGTGAGCACGAACGTACCGCCGTACCGGCCGCGCCGGCTCTCGACCAGCCCCTGCTCCTGGAGCACCTTCAGGACGTCGCGCAGGGTCACGCGGCTGATTCCGAGCAGCTCGGCCAGTTCCCGCTCGGCGGGCAGTCGCCCGCCGTCCGGCACCAGGCCGAGCCTGACCACCTGGAGGATCTGTTCGAGCGCCTCCTCGAACCCGTTGCCCGCCCGCACGGGCCGCAGCGACGGCCGCAGCCGATCGACGGATCCGCTTTCCTTCGCCACGTCCCGTCTTCCCTTCCCAACAATGGTTCTCACCCATACCTTAAGACCGACCGGCTGACCGAAGGAGGATCTTCCCGTGGCAGACCGAACACCCCCGCTCGCGGTCGAGGAGCTGCGGCTCCTCGTCGGAAGCGGCGAGATCGACACCGTCGTCCTGGCCTTTCCGGACATGCAGGGACGACTGCAGGGCAAACGGTTCGCCGCCGCCTTCTTCCTCGACGAGGTCCTGGAGCACGGCACCGAGGGCTGTAACTACCTGCTCGCCGTCGACACCGAGATGAACACCGTCGACGGCTTCGCGATGTCCTCCTGGGAGGGCGGATACGGCGACTTCGCGATGCACGCCGATCCGGCGACCCTGCGCCGGGTGCCCTGGAACGAAGGCACCGCGATGGTCATCGCCGACCTCGCCTGGGACGACGGCTCGCCCGTCGCCGCCGCCCCCCGCCAGGTCCTCCGCCGCCAGCTGCAGCGGCTCGCCGGGCACGGCCTCACCGCCCACGTCGGCACCGAGCTCGAATTCATCGTGTTCCAGGACACCTACGAACAGGCCTGGGACCGCGACTACCGCGATCTGACCCCGGCCAACCGGTACAACGTCGACTACTCGGTCCTCGGCACCGGCCGCGTAGAGCCGCTGCTGCGCCGCATCCGTAACGAGATGGCGGCCGCGGGGCTGACCGTCGAGTCCGCCAAGGGCGAGTGCAACCCCGGGCAGCACGAGATCGTCTTCCGCTACGACGAGGCCCTGGTCACCTGCGACCAGCACGCCGTCTACAAGACCGGCGCCAAGGAGATCGCCGCCCAGGAAGGTGTCGCGCTCACCTTCATGGCCAAGTTCAACGAGCGCGAGGGCAACTCCTGCCACATCCACCTCTCGCTCCAGGACGCCGACGGGCGCAACGTCATGGCGGGCGAGGAAGGCGGCATGTCCCCGCTGATGCGGCACTTCCTCGCCGGACAGCTCGCCGCCCTGCGCGAGTTCTCCCTCCTCTACGCCCCCAACATCAACTCGTACAAACGCTTCCGGCCCGGCTCCTTCGCCCCGACCGCGGTCGCCTGGGGACACGACAACCGCACCTGCTCCCTCCGAGTCGTCGGCCACGGCCGCGCGATGCGGTTCGAGAACCGGCTGCCCGGCGGCGACGTCAACCCCCACCTCGCCGTCGCCGGGCTCGTCGCCGCCGGTCTCCACGGCATCGAGCAGAAGCTCGAACTCCCTGAACCGTGCACGGGAAACGCCTACACCGCCGGGTACGACCACGTCCCCACCACGCTCCGTGAAGCGGCCGGTCTCTGGGAGCACAGCGAGGTGGCGAAGGCGGCCTTCGGCGAGGAGGTCGTCGCGCACTACCTCAACATGGCGCGCGTCGAACTCGATGCCTTCGACACCGCGGTGACCGACTGGGAGATCCGCCGCTCCTTCGAACGGCTGTGAGGCAGGACATGACCGAGACCGACGAGCCCACCGAGCACCGGGTGCTCAACCCGGCGACCGAAGAAGTCGTGGCGACCGTCCCGTCCACCGGCGCCGCCGAGGTCGGCACGGCCGTCGCCCGGGGGGCCGCCGCGCAGCGCACCTGGGCCGCGGCGGCCCCCGCGGACCGCGCCCGGCTGCTGCGCCGCTTCGCCGTCGTGGTCGACGAACACCGCGACGAACTGGCCGGGCTGGAGGTCCGCGAGGCCGGCCACACGCTCGCCAACGCCCGCTGGGAGGCGGGCAACGTCCGCGACCTGCTCGACTTCTCCGCCGGGGGAGTCGAGCGGCTGAGCGGCCGGCAGATCCCGGTACCGGGCGGCATCGACCTCACCCTGCTCGAACCCCTCGGCGTCGTCGGTGTGATCGCCCCGTGGAACTTCCCCATGCCGATCGCCGCCTGGGGCGCCGCCCCGGCCCTCGCCGCGGGCAACGCCGTCATCCTCAAGCCTGCCGAGACCACCCCGCTCACCGCGCTGCGGCTCGCACAGCTGGCACGGGAAGCGGGCCTCCCTGAACATCTCTTCCAGGTGCTGCCCGGCGCGGGCGACGTGACGGGCAACGCCCTCGTCGAGCATCCCGGCGTCGCCAAGATCGTCTTTACCGGCTCCACCCGCGTCGGCAGACAGATCATGGCGACCTGCGCCGAGCGTGTGAAGCGGCTGACCCTCGAACTCGGCGGCAAGAGCCCCAACATCGTGTTCGCCGACGCCGACATCGAGGCGGCAGCGGCCGCCGCGCCCATGGCGTTCCTCGACAACGCCGGCCAGGACTGCTGCGCCCGTACCCGCATCCTCGTGCAGCGCTCCGTCCACGACCGCTTCCTCGAACTCCTCGCCCCGGCCGTCGAGTCGGTCGCCGTCGGCGACCCTTCCGACGAGAAGACCCTGATGGGCCCGCTGATCTCACGGGTCCAGCTGGAGCGCGTACGCGGATACGTCCCCGAGGGGGCGGTCGCGATCCGGGGCAGCGCCCCCGAGGGACCCGGCTTCTGGTTCCCGCCCACGGTGCTCACCGATGTCGACCCGCGCTCCCCGGTGGCGACCGAGGAGGTCTTCGGACCGGTCGCGGTCGTCCTGCCCTTCGAGGACGAGGAGGACGCCGTACGGCTCGCGAACGCCACCGACTACGGCCTCGCCGGCTCCGTATGGACCCGGGACGTCGGCCGGGCACTGCGCGTCTCCCGGGCGGTCCGGGCCGGGAACCTGTCCGTCAACTCCCACTCCAGCGTCCGCTACTGGACCCCCTTCGGCGGCTACAAGCAGTCCGGTCTGGGCCGGGAACTGGGGCCCGACGCCCTGACCGCCTTCACCGAAACCAAGAACGTCTTCATCAGTACGGAGGCCTGAACCGGCATGACCACGGACACCGGGAACATCTGCCGCCGCCTGGCCGGCCGCACCGCCGTCATCACCGGCGCCGGCAGCGGCATCGGCCTGGCCACCGCCCGCCGACTGGCGTCCGAGGGCGCCCACGTCGTCTGCGCGGACATCGACGAGAACGCGGGCAAGGCCGCGGCCGACGAGGTGGGCGGTCTCTTCGTACGCACCGACGTCACCGACCCCGAACAGGTCGAGGCGCTCTTCAAGGCCGCCCACGACACCTACGGCTCCGTCGACATCGCCTTCAACAACGCGGGCATCTCGCCCCCCGACGACGACTCCATCCTCACCACCGGGCTGGAGGCATGGAAGCGCGTCCAGGACGTCAACCTCACCTCCGTCTACCTCTGCTGCAAGGCCGCACTGCCGTACATGCGGCGGCAGGGCCGCGGCTCGATCATCAACACGGCGTCCTTCGTGGCCGTCATGGGGGCGGCCACCAGCCAGATCTCCTACACCGCCTCCAAGGGCGGTGTCCTCGCCATGTCGCGCGAGCTCGGTGTGCAGTTCGCCCGCGAGGGCATCCGGGTCAACGCGCTCTGCCCCGGACCGGTCAACACCCCGCTGCTCCAGGAGCTGTTCGCCAAGGACCCGGAGCGCGCGGCCCGCAGGCTGGTGCACATCCCGGTCGGCCGGTTCGCCGAGGCGACGGAAATCGCCGCCGCCGTCGCGTTCCTCGCCAGCGACGACTCGTCGTTCGTCAACGCCACCGACTTCCTCGTCGACGGCGGCATCTCCGGCGCGTACGTCACACCGGTCTGACCGCCGCCGTCGCCGGATCAGGGGGCCGGGCGAACACCCCGGCCCCGTAACCCCGTTGGAGGCCGCAGCCTAGAGTGGAGGGATGAGCGACGCGACACCGCCCGGCTGGTACCCGGACACCGCCGCACCGGGCGCCGACCGGTGGTGGGACGGCACGGCATGGACCGCTCACACCCGCCCGGCCGCGGCCGTGCCCCAGCCGTCGCCCCCGACCGCGCGGACGACCGGCGGCGCGAGCGGCGGCGGTGCCCGCGTCGCCGTGATCGCGCTGGCCGGGCTGCTCGTCGTCGGCGCGGCCGTCACCGGGGCCGTCCTGCTGGGCAGGGACGACAGCGGTACGGAGCCGGGGTCCGCACCCGGCGTGACGGCGACGGCCGTCACCACGACCCCCACCGCCCCCGGCGACAGCCCGTCCCCGGACCCCGGGCTGCTCGTCGATCAGCTCAACGGCATCACGCTGCCGATCCCCGACGGCTGGGAGAAGCCGCAGACCACCGTCGAGCGGGTGCTGACCATGCGCACCGCCGGGTCCTACCCCTGCCCGGGCGACTCCTCCGACTTCTGCTATCACGCCACGGTGACCAGCCGCACCGCGAGCGGGACGGAAAGCACCTCACCGGAGGCCCTCGCCAGGAAGGACATCACCACCGCCGCTCGCCTGGCGTACGGCGAGAACGTCGTGGGCGACCGGATCCACGGCGGCATCGTCGCCCACGAGCAGCTCCGCGCCGCATCGGTGAGCGTGGCGGGCCGCACGGGCTACGAGGTGCGCTGGCGGGTCACCACGGGCAAGGGGCCCGGCGGCTACGTGCAGTCGCTCGTCTTCCCCTCGTCGGCCGGCGGCGAGGCACCGGTCATCGTGCGCTACGCCTTCGACGCCGGCCCTGACGGACCGCAGCCCGCCCTGATGGACACCATCACCCGGGCCATCCGGCCGATCGGCGACAGCGCGACGAGCGGGGGCGTCGGCAGCTCCGTGGTCCCCTGACCCCGGCCGTGGTCCGGCGGCCGCCCCGGCCCGGCCGGAGGCATCAGGTCAGAGGAAGGTCCGCCCCTCGCCGCGGTACGTCGGCACCGTCGCCGTCACGCGGTCGCCCTCGATCAGCTGCAGCTCGTCGAACCGCTCGCACAGCTCCCCGGCCTTCGCGTGCCGGAACCACACCTTGTCGCCGATCAGCAGATCGTCGGCAGGGGCGCCGAGCAGGGGTGTCTGGACCTCGCCCGGACCCTCCTGCGGGTCGTAGCGCAGCCCCTCCGGGAGGTACGGGACGGGCAGCCGGTCCGCACCCGCGGCGCCCGACGCCGGATAGCCGCCGCCGAGCACCGTCACCACACCCACGCCCGGCCGCCGCACCACGGGCTGCGCGAACAGCGCCGCCGGACGGGCCGTGAACGAGGTGTAGTTGTCGAAGAGCCGCGGTACGTAGAGCCCCGATCCGGCCGCGATCTCGGTCACCGCCGACTCCGCCGCGGTGTGCTGCACGCTGCCGGTACCGCCGCCGTTCACGAACTCCAGGTCCGGCGCCACCGCGCGCACCGCCCGGACCACCTCGGCCCGCCGGACCGCCAGCTCCCTGCGCGCCACCGTCTGCATCAGCCGCACCGCCCGGGAGCGCAGCGGCCGGCCGTCGACCGCGTCCCCGACCCCGGCGACGTGCCCCTCGTACGCCATCAGCCCGACCAGCCGGAAACCCGGCCTGCGGACCACCGAGCGCGCCAGCTCGGCCAGCTGCGCGGGGGAGCGCAGCGGGGAGCGCAGCGCCCCGATCCTGACCCGGCCGCCGAGCAGTTGCAGTGAGGTGTCCAGCTCCAGGCAGACCCGGATCTCCTCCTGGCCCCCGGCCCGCGCCGCGTCGATCAACTGCAGCTGCGCAAGGTCGTCCACCATCACGGTCACGGCGGCGGCCAGCTTCGGATCGCCGGCCAGCTCGGCGTAGGCGGACCGGTCGGCCGACGGATAGGCCAGCAGCACGTCGCCGAACCCGGCCCGGGCCAGCCACAGCGACTCGGCCAGCGTGAACGACATGATCCCGGCGAAGCCGGGCCGCGCGAGCACCCGCTCCAGCAGGGCCCGGCACCGTACCGATTTGCTCGCCACCCGGATCGGCTTCCCGGCGGCACGGCGGACGAGGTCGTCGGCGTTGGCGTCGAAGGCGTCCAGATCGACGACGGCGATCGGCGCGTCGAGATGGGCGGTGGCCCGGTTGTAACGGGACCGGTCAGCGGCACGGGCAGTCATGGCCGCAGCTTGCCAGACGCCTCAATCACTGGGTAGAGGGGCGATCCGGGCAGATCCCCCGGGGTACGTCGCCCGGCTCCCACCCGGCCCCTCCGAGCCCGTAGAGTGACACCACGCGGCGACCAACGGGCCTGCCTGTGAAGGTGATCCGCGAGCGGTACGGAACGTGGACCAGGGGGGCGGATGAGTACCGAGGCGCAGCGCGCTCCCGTGCCGCCCCGCCCGACGGTGCCGCCCCGCCCCGCAGCGCCCCCGGGCGAACCGGGGCAGGCCGTCGACCCGAGGATCCCGGTTCAGGCCGCACCCCCCGCGCCCAGGACGGACCCGGAGCCGCAGACCGGCCCGAACCCGGGTCCGGCACCGAACCCGGCGCCGGAGCAGAAGCCCGTGGAGACGACCACGCGGCTCCGTCCCGTGCCTCCGGCCTCCGCCACGCCACCGCTCCCGCCGCGTCCCGCCGCGCCGCCGCACGCCGCGACCCGCCGGCGGCCGGTCGGAGCCGTGGAACTCACTCCGCCGCCCGGTGCCGCACCGCTCCCGCCGCACCCGCGCTTCCACGTCCCGCTGCCGCACGCCCACCGGCCGTACCCCGGACCCGAGACGCCTGCCGAGACCACCACCCGGCTGCGCCCCGTCCGCACCCGCCACCCCGCCAGAACCGCCGCCGCCGCGGTCTGCGTCGTGCTCGGGCTCGGGCTGATCGGCGGTGCGGTCACCGGCAGCTACCTCACCGGCGACTCCTCGGCCGACGCCGGCGCCCGCGACGCGTACGCCGCCGGCCGCGACGCCTGGCGCGACGTCCCCGTGGACACCCTCTTCCCGCGCACCCTCAAGGGGGAGGGCGCGGGACCCGGCGGCGCGGACCGGGTCTGGACCCGGGTCGCCGTCGCCCCGGACAGCGGCTGCGCCACCGCTCTCGATCCGCTGCTCCTCAAGACGCTCCGCCCGGTCGGCTGCGAGCGGCTGCTGCGCGCCACCTACACCGATGCCACGTCCAGCAGCGTCACCACGGTCGGGATGGTCTTCACCGAGGGCGGCATGGAGGAGATGCGGGCGTTGAGCACCAGATTCACCGACCAGCACCTCGACTCGCGCACCGACCTCATGCCCCGCGCGTACGCCGTCAAGGACACCGTCGCCGCCGGGTTCGGCGACAAGCAGCGCGCCAGCTGGACGGTCCACGTACTGACCGAGGTGCCGGTCGTCGTCTTCGCCGTCTCGGGGTTCGCCGACGGGCGCACCGTCGGCGACCCGCAGCCCGTCGCAGAGGCGGTGGCCGCGGACGCCGCCACGGCCGCCGCCCAGGCGGGCCTGGGCCACGAGGCCAAGGGCATCGCCGACCGGATCGAGCGCGGCCTGCGCCGGACCGTGACCGACCTCTCGGAGAAGCCGCGATGAGCACCCGTCACCGCCGACGCGCACTCGGCGCGCTCTGCGCCGCCACCGCGTTCGCCCTGCTCCCCGCGGTACCCGCGCGCGCCGACACGATCCGGCCGCAGCAGTGGGGCCTCCAGGCGCTCCACACCGACCGGGCCTGGCAGACCACCAGGGGCAAGGGGATCACCGTGGCCGTCGTCGACACCGGGGTCGACGGCAGCCTTCCGGACCTGGCGGGGCAGGTGCTGCCCGGCAAGGACATGATCGGCTTCGGTGCCCGGCGCGGCGACCGTTCGTGGGCCCGGCACGGCACCGCCATGGCCGGCATCATCGCCGGCCGCGGCCACGGCGTCGGCCGCGGCGACGGAGTGCTCGGCATCGCCCCCGACGCCAAGATCCTCCCGGTACGGGTGATCCTCGAAGCCTCCGACCCGTCCCGCGCCAAGGCCCGCGAGTCCCGCGGTACGGCGCTGGCCGACGGCATCCGCTGGGCCGCCGACCACGGCGCCGACGTCATCAACCTCTCGCTCGGTGACGACAGCGCGTCCGCGCACCCCGAGGGCGACGAGGACGCCGCCGTCCAGTACGCGCTGAAGAAGGGCGCGGTCGTCGTGGCGTCGGCGGGCAACGGGGGCGAGAAGGGCGACCACATCTCGTACCCCGCCGCCTACCCCGGGGTGATCGCGGTCGCCGCCGTCGACCGGTACGGCACCCACGCGTCGTTCTCGACCCGCCGCTGGTACGCCACCGTCAGCGCGCCGGGGGTCGACATAGTCGTCCCCGCCCCGGACCACCACTACTACGTCGAGTGGGGCACCTCGGCCGCCTCCGCGTTCGTCTCCGGTGCGGTGGCCCTCGTCCGGGCAGCCCACCCGGGCCTGTCGCCGGCCCAGATCAAGAAGCTCCTCACGGACACCGCCCGCAGCTCGCCCGAGGGCGGGCGCGACGACTCCCGGGGCTACGGGACCGTCGATCCGGCCGCGGCGATCGAGGAGGGCGGCAGGCTCCGGCCGGCCGGTCTGCGGGCCGATTCGGCCCGGGCCGACGGCTCCGCGGAGGCCGGCTACCACAAGCAGTACTTCGGGCCCGGCCCCGCCCCGCAGCACCGGGACGACGCCCCTGCGGGATGGCTGGCCCCCGTCGCGGGCGGCCTCGGAGCCGTACTGCTGGCGCTGGCCGTGCTGCTGTGGCGCGACAGGAAGCCCTTCGCGCGCCGCTGAGGCCGGGCCGTCACCCGGTGGCGGCCGGAGCGCGGCTCATCCGGCATCCGCCAGCACCCCGACGGCTGCCTTCGCGACCTTCTCCACGCGCCGGATGCCGGCCGCCATCGTCGGTTGCCCGGAGGAGAGCACCGCCACCAGGTAGGTGCGCCCGGCCGCCTTCACCCGTCCGATGCTGTTGATGTCCCACAGGCCGGTGGAGCTCCGTGGCATCCAGCCGTTCTTCAGCGCCCAGTCGCCGCCCGCGGCCGACACTCCCCAGTGCTGTCCGGCGGACACCTGCCCCATCAGCCCCTGCAGATAGGCGCGGGAGTCCGCGGTCAGCTCCGACTCCGTGCCGAACACCGTCCTCAGCAGCGTCAGCTGGTCCGCCGATGTGGTGCGCGTCAGCCCCCACGCGGTCGCGGCGGTCGTCCCGGTCAGTCCGAACCGCCGGTTGGCCGCGTCGAGCGCGGACGCCCCGCCGATCACCCGCATGAGTGCGGTCGCCGCGTCGTTGTCGCTGTTCTCGATCATGGTGACGGCCCGGCCGCGCTCGTAGGCGGTCAGCTTCCGTCCGTCGTCCTGCGCCTGGAGCAGCAGTGTCGCGAGGATGTCGACCTTCACGATGCTCGCGGTGGCGTACGTCTGCTTCCCGTACACCGCACCGGTCCCGCTGTCGCTGTCCAGCACCGCGACCGACACGTCGGAGTCGCCGGCCAGCGGCGCCACCGCCGCTGCCAGCTCCGCGTCCAGATCCACCTCGGGCTCCTCGCTCGTCACGGCCGGGTCCGGCGAGGCCGCGGCCGGCGACGTGGACGCCGCCGACGATACGGAGGCCACGGAACGGTGCGCCGGATCCGGGGACCGGCCCGCCAGACACATGCCTCCCGCGGCCGTACCGGCCAGGATCACCGCCGTCACTGATGCGGACAGCGCGGACGTACGTATCTTCGTCAGGGGCATGGGCCCGACGCTAGGAAGGGCGCCTGGCAGAGGGCTGTGGTCCACCTGAGGGCTTGATGGGAAACCGCACCGACTACGCTCGCCCTGTGGCGCAGAAGAACATTCCGGACCCCGGTTACTCCGACGACGACGGCGCGGCCGATCCCGCACTGACCGCGGCACTCGCCGCCTGGGCCGAGGACCGGACAGCCGTCGGCCCGGTCCTCGAAGCGCTCAGGGGCGCCCGGCTCCTGGTCCCCGTCGTCGCCGTCCTCGGCGAGGTGGAGGAGGACGAGAACGGCCTGCGGCGCGAGAAGACCAGCGACATGGCCGTGCCCACCCTCCAGGCGGGTGACCGCCGCGCACTGCCCGCCTTCACCTCGACCGCCTCGCTGGCCCGCTGGGACCCGCAGGCCCGTCCCGTCGCCGTACCGCTGCACCAGGCGCTGCAAGCGGCCGCGCACGAGAAGGCGGACACGGTGGTGATCGACCTGGCCGGCCCCGTCGCCTACGAACTGACCGGCTCCGCGCTGCTGGCTCTCGCCGAGGGGCGCACCAGCGCCGATCCGCTGGACGACCCGGCGGTCGTCTCCGCGGTACGGGACGCGGTCGCCGCCGAGCCCTCGGTCGTGCGGGCCCACCTCGTCCCCGGCCGGTCCGGCGGCACCCTCGCCCTGGTCATGGCACCCGGTGCGGCCCCCGCCGAGGCGGCCCGCCGGGTCGCGGAGTCACTGGCCGCCGACGAGGTGCTGCGGGGCCGCCTGGTACACGGCCTGGACCTGGCGCTGCTGCCGTCCGACGCCCCCCCCCCGGGTGCGCCGCTGTTCGACCGCGCCCCGTGTGAGCGTACGAACGCGACGAGCCCCCGCCCTTCCGGGCGGGGGCTCGTCGCGTTCGGCAGGGGGCGGGAGGCGGCGGCTCAGCCGAAGACCGGTCCGGTGTACTTCTCACCCGGGCCCTGGCCCGGCTCGTCCGGCACCATCGACGCCTCGCGGAACGCGAGCTGCAGCGACTTCAGCCCGTCCCGCAGCGGCGCCGCGTGGAAGGAGCTGATCTCCGTGGTGCTCGCGTCGAGCAGGCCGGCCAGCGCGTGGACCAGCTTGCGGGCCTCGTCGAGGTCCTTGTGCTTGTCGCCGTCCTCGGTCAGGCCGAGCTTCACGGCGGCCGCGCTCATCAGGTTGACGGCGACCGTCACGATCACCTCGACCGCGGGGACCTCCGCGATGTCGCGGGCCATGTCGTCGAAGCCGGGGGTTTCACTGCTGGGGGTCGCGTCACTCATGCGCCATACGATATGCCCACGCGGACGGCGTCCCGTCTGCGGGAGCGGCGTGCGGCAGCTGGTTAGCGCCCGCCCCGGTGAGCTGCTAACCTTGTGTAACGACCGGCTGGGCAGCTATGTGCCCGGCCCACAAGTGGAGGCTCCGATCTCCCACCTGACCGTCCTCCGGGACGGCAGGTCACCGGTCAGGTGGCGCCCATCGTTCCGTACGGACGATGGAGCCGCCCGATGCGCCCCGCGACAGACCGCGGCGGTGTTCCGGTTTTTCAGGAGCCCCGCCTGTGTCCCGTCCGGGGCATTTTTCATGCACTGGTGCGGTTGGTCTCACGAAACAGACGTTACGTGGCTGTCCGCCAGACGGCCGCGTGGTGCTACCGAGGAGGATCCATCAGCGCCGAGCCCCGCATCAACGACCGGATTCGCGTTCCCGAGGTGCGACTTGTCGGTCCCAGCGGCGAGCAGGTCGGGATTGTTCCGCTTGCCAAGGCCCTGGAACTCGCACAGGAGTACGACCTCGACCTGGTCGAGGTGGCGGCGACCGCCCGTCCGCCCGTGTGCAAGCTCATGGACTACGGGAAGTTCAAGTACGAGTCGGCCATGAAGGCCCGTGAGGCGCGCAAGAACCAGGCGCACACGGTCATCAAGGAGATGAAGCTCCGGCCGAAGATCGACCCGCACGACTATGACACCAAGAAGGGTCACGTCGTCCGGTTCCTCAAGCAGGGCGACAAGGTCAAGATCACGATCATGTTCCGTGGTCGTGAGCAGTCCCGCCCCGAACTGGGCTTCCGTCTGCTCCAGCGTCTCGCTTCGGACGTCGAGGAACTCGGCTTCATCGAGTCGAACCCGAAGCAGGACGGCCGGAACATGATCATGGTTCTGGGCCCGCACAAGAAGAAGACCGAAGCCATGGCCGAGGCCCGTGAGGCCCAGGCCGCCCGCAAGGCGGAGCGTCAGGGCTACACCCCCGACGCCGAGGCTGCGGAAGAGGCTGCCGAGGCTCCGGCCGAAGCGCAGCCCGAGGCTTCGGACGAGACACCTTCCGAGGCGTGACCTCAGGGTCGCCATCCAGGCGGCCCCGGGTCCCCCCGGAATCCCCACCAAGATCTGACGCCCCTGTTGTCCGGTGCTCGCACCGCGAGGGGCGCCACTTACGAGGAGAGAACGGCGCGATGCCGAAGAACAAGACGCACAGCGGTGCCAGCAAGCGCTTCAAGATCACCGGCTCCGGCAAGGTGCTCCGTGAGAAGGCCGGCAAGCGCCACCTGCTCGAGCACAAGTCGTCCAAGAAGACCCGCTCGCTGACCGGCACGGTCGTCGTGGCTCCGGCCGACGCCAAGAAGATCAAGAAGCTTCTCGGCAAGTGAGGTCCGGCCCCCGGTGAGCCCGGGGGCACGACCTCGATCACACCGGGACCAATTCGTTTCCGGGCCGTGTGAGTCCAACCACGGCCCCGCTACAAGGAGTTAACAAGTGGCACGCGTCAAGCGGGCAGTCAACGCCCACAAGAAGCGCCGGGCGATCCTCGAGGCCGCCAGCGGTTACCGCGGTCAGCGTTCGCGCCTGTACCGCAAGGCCAAGGAGCAGGTCACCCACTCCCTGGTCTACAACTACAACGACCGCAAGAAGCGCAAGGGCGACTTCCGTCAGCTGTGGATCCAGCGCATCAACGCCGCTGCCCGCCAGAACGGCATGACGTACAACCGCCTCATCCAGGGTCTGAAGGCCGCCAACATCGAGGTGGACCGCAAGATCCTGGCCGAGCTCGCGGTCAACGACACCAACGCGTTCGCCGCCCTCGTCGAGGTTGCCCAGAAGGCCCTCCCGAGCGACGTCAACGCCCCGAAGGCCGCCTGATCCAGGCCGCACTTCTTGGCTTTTGAGCCGGACCCGCAGGCGCTCGTCGTCTGCGGGTCCGGTGCGTTGCACGACCTGTTCCGTACCTCCGCACGCAGAGAGGCCCGCCGCCGACCATGGGCACCCCCGAACTGATCTCCCCGCGATCGCCGCGCGTCGCCGCAGCCCGGCGCCTGGCCAGGCGCAATTTCCGCGGCAAGGAGCGACGGTTCATCGCCGAGGGGCCGCAGGCCGTGCGTGAGGCGGCCGAGCACCGGGGCAGCGACGGCGAGCCGACCCTGCTGGAGCTCTTCGCCACCGTCGAGGCGGCCGAGCGGTACACCGGCATCATCGACGCCGCCCACGCGGCCGGTGCCCGGGTGCACCTCGCGGACGGCGACACGCTCGCCGACGTGTCGCAGACCGTCACCCCGCAGGGACTGATCGGCGTCTGCCGGTTCCTCGACTCGCCGTTCGAGACCATCCTCGCCGCGAAGCCCACCCTGGTCGCCGTCCTCGCGAACGTACGCGACCCCGGGAACGCCGGTACGGTGCTGCGCTGCGCCGACGCCGCGGGCGCCGACGCCGTCGTCCTCACCGACGCCTCCGTCGACCTGTACAACCCCAAGTCCGTGCGCGCGTCCGTCGGTTCGCTCTTCCATCTGCCGGTCGCCGTGGGCGTACCGGTCGAGCGGGCCGTGCAGGGGCTGCGGGACGCGGGCGTACGGATCCTCGCCGCCGACGGTGCGGGGGACGACGACCTCGACGACGAGCTGGACGCGGGCACCATGGGCGGCCCGACCGCCTGGGTGTTCGGCAACGAGGCGTGGGGGCTGCCCGAGGAGACCCGGGCGCTGGCCGACGCCGTCGTACGGGTCCCGATCCACGGCAAGGCGGAGAGCCTCAACCTCGCCACCGCGGCGGCCGTCTGCCTGTACGCCTCCGCGCGCGCCCAGCGCCCCCGCCGCACCACCGGCTGACCGCCCGCGCCCGGGCCCCGCGCCACGTCGACCGGCGCATCGCAGCAGTGCGCCCCCACGGGGTGTCGCTCCGTCACCGGCGACTAGTAGGGTGACGAACTCGGGGGCCCACTGCACCGGTTCGAGAGGTGGGGTACGGGAGTATGTCTGTCGGCATGAGCAGGCCGCGCGAGACACGAGCGGCCGTCACGCGCGCCGACCGGGGCCCGGACGGCACGGGCGTACAGGCCCACGACGGCGGTCCCGGCGCCGAGGGAACCGCCGCGGACCCTGTCATCGCCGTCGACCCGGACGATCTCCCCGACGGCCTCGTGATCGCCGACGAGCAGGGCACCGTCGTCTGCTTCAACTCCGCGGCCGCCCGGATCACCGCCGTGCCCAGGACCGCCGCGCTGGGCCGGCCGCTGGAACTCGCGCTGCCGCTGGAGGACCTCAAAGGCCGCCGCTGGTGGACCCTGACCGACCCGTACGGCGGCCTCGCCACCCGGATCGGCCAGCCGGAGCGGAACCTGCTGCTCCCCGGCGGTCGCGAGGTGCTCGTCTCCGCCCGGTACGTACGCGAGCACCCGACCGGTCCCGTACGCCGGCTGGTGGTCACGCTGCGCGGCACCGAGGCCCGCCGCCGCACCGAGCGCAGCCATGCCGAGCTGATCGCGACCGTCGCCCATGAACTGCGCTCCCCGCTGACCTCCGTGAAGGGGTTCACGGCGACCCTGCTGGCCAAGTGGGAACGGTTCACCGACGACCAGAAACGGCTGATGCTGGAGACGGTCGACGCCGATGCCGACCGGGTCACCCGGCTCATCGCCGAGCTGCTCGACATCTCCCGGATCGACTCGGGGCGGCTGGAGCTGCGCCGCCAGCCCGTCGACCTCTCCGCCGCCGTCGAACGTCACATCCAGGCCCTCACCGCGAACGGCCAGGCGCCCGACCGCTTCCTCGTCCGCACCCGGCAGCCGCTGCCCGCGGTGTGGGCCGATCCGGACAAGGTCGACCAGGTACTGGGCAATCTGCTGGAAAACGCGGTGCGTCACGGCGAGGGAACCGTCACCATCGAGGTCGCGCCCGCACCATCGAAGAGCGACGAGAAGGGAACAGCCGTCACCGTGAGCGACGAAGGGCCCGGCATTCCCGAGGAGTCGATGGGCCGTGTCTTCACCCGTTTCTGGCGGGGGAGCAAGCGCGGCGGCACCGGGCTGGGCCTCTACATCGTCAAGGGCATCGTCGAGGCGCACGGCGGCACGATCACGGTCGGCCGGGGCCCCGGCGGCGGCGCCGAATTCCGATTTATTCTGCCTGTGGGAGCTCCGGCCTACCTGGCTTGAGCAGCCCGCGGGCTTCCTCCGCCCCTCGTGGCCTTTAGACTCGACCTTTGGCACCTTTGCGTCCTCCAGTCGTCGAGCGGGGCCGCGCCATCAGCCAATCGGAAGCACGGGAAGAGATGTCGGCACCGAACAAGTCGTACGACCCAGTCGAGGTCGAGGCACTGAAACCGGAAGAGATCGAGCGCATGCGGGACGAGGCGTTCGCCGCCTTCGCTGCCGCGGGCGACCTCGACGCGCTCGCCCAGGCGAAGACCGCGCACACCGGTGGTACCTCGCCCCTGTCCCTCGCCAACCGGGAGATCGGCGCGCTGCCGCCCCAGGCCAAGGCCGAGGCGGGCAAGCGCGTGGGCCAGGCCCGCGGCGCCGTGAGCAAGGCCCTCGCCGCCCGTCAGGCGGAGCTGGAGGCCGAGCGGGACGCCCGGGTGCTGGTCGAGGAGGCGGTGGACGTCACGCTGCCGTACGACCGCGCCCAGGCCGGTGCCCGCCACCCGCTGACGACCATCATGGAGCGTGTCGCGGACGTCTTCGTGGCCATGGGCTACGAGATCGCGGAGGGCCCCGAGGCCGAGGCGGAGTGGTTCAACTTCGACGCCCTGAACTTCGTGCCCGACCATCCGGCCCGGCAGATGCAGGACACCTTCTTCGTCCAGGGCACCACCGCCGACGGGAAGCCGACCACGGGTGACGAGTCCGGCGTCGTGCTGCGCACGCACACCTCGCCGGTCCAGGCCCGCACCCTGCTCGACCGCGAGCCGCCCGTCTACGTGGTCTGCCCGGGGCGGGTCTACCGCACCGACGAGCTCGACGCGACGCACACCCCGGTCTTCCACCAGATCGAGCTGCTCGCCGTCGACGAGGGCCTCACCATGGCCGACCTCAAGGGCACCCTCGACCACATGGTCCAGGCGCTCTTCGGCCCGGACATGAAGACCCGGCTGCGGCCGAACTTCTTCCCGTTCACCGAGCCGTCCGCCGAGATGGACATGGTCTGCTACGTCTGCCGCGGCGCGTCCGTCGGCAACCCGGACCGCCCCTGCCGCACCTGCGGCAGCGAGGGCTGGATCGAACTCGGCGGCTGCGGCATGGTCAACCCCAAGGTGCTCATCGCCTGCGGCGTCGACCCCCAGAAGTACAGCGGATTCGCCTTCGGGTTCGGCATCGAACGGATGCTGATGTTCCGCCACAACGTCGAAGACATGCGAGACATGGTCGAGGGTGACATCCGGTTCACCCGGCCGTTCGGGATGGAGATCTGATGCGCGTCCCGCTTTCCTGGCTGCGGGAGTACGTCGACCTGCCGGCGACGGAGACCGGCCGAGACGTACAGGCCAAGCTCGTCGCCGTCGGACTCGAGGTCGAGACCGTCGAGCAGATCGGCGCCGGGCTCAAGGGCCCCCTGGTCGTCGGACAGGTACTGACCATCGAGGAGCTGGAGGGTTTCAAGAAGCCCATCCGCTTCTGCACCGTCGACGTCGGCTTCGCCAACGGCACCGGTGAGCCGCAGGAGATCGTCTGCGGAGCCCGTAACTTCGCCGTCGGCGACAAGGTCGTCGTGGTGCTCCCGGGCGCCGTCCTGCCCGGCGACTTCGCGATCGCCGCGCGCAAGACGTACGGCCGGACCTCGCACGGCATGATCTGCTCCACCGACGAGCTCGGCATGGGCGACGACGGCACGCACGGCATCATCGTGCTGCCGCCGGAGCACGAGGTCGGCACCGACGCGATCGAGCTGCTCCAGCTCGTCGACGAGGTCCTCGACATCGCCGTCACACCCGACCGCGGCTACTGCCTCTCCATGCGCGGTGTCGCCCGTGAGACCGCCATCGCGTACGGGCTGCCGCTGCGCGACCCGGCGCTCCTCGACGTCCCCGCGCCGAACGCGTTCGGTTACCCGGTGAAGGTCGCCGACCCGATCGGCTGCGACAGGTTCACCGCGCGCACCGTGGTCGGCCTGGACTCCGAGGCGCGCTCCCCGATCTGGATGCAGCGCAGGCTGCAGAAGGCCGGGATGCGCCCGATCTCGCTCGCCGTCGACATCACCAACTACGTGATGCTGGAGCTCGGCCAGCCGCTGCACGCCTACGACCGCACCCGTGTCGACGGGCCGATCGGGGTGCGCCGCGCCCAGCAGGGCGAGAAGCTCACCACGCTCGACGGCACGGTCCGGGTCCTGGACGCCGAGGACCTGGTCATCACCGACAACCGCGGCCCGATCGGCCTCGCGGGTGTCATGGGCGGTGCCAACACGGAGATCGCCGACGTCCAGAACGGTGAGATCAGCACCACCGAGGTCGTCATCGAGGCCGCGCACTTCGACGCGATCTCGATCGCCCGTACCGCGCGCCGCCACAAGCTGTCCTCCGAGGCGTCCAAGCGCTTCGAGCGCGGCGTGGACCCGCAGGCCGCGGCCGCGGCCGCGCAGCGCACCGTCGACCTGCTGGTGCTGCTCGCGGGCGGCACCGCCGAGGCCGGTGTCACCGAGGTCACCGCTCCGTCCGGACCCCGGACCATCACGATGCCCGCGGACCACCCGGACCGCGTCGCCGGTGTCGCGTACGGCCGCGAGACGGTCGTACGCCGGCTCCAGCAGGTCGGCTGCGACGTCTACGGCCAGGACGAGCTCCTGGTCACGGTGGCGTCCTGGCGGCCCGACCTGAGCGAGCCGAACGACCTCGCCGAAGAGGTCATCCGGCTGGAGGGTTACGAGAACCTCCCGTCGACCCTGCCGACGCCGCCGTCCGGGCGCGGACTCACCGACCGCCAGCGGCTGCACCGCCGGATCGGCCGGGCGCTCGCCGGAGCCGGCTACGTCGAGGCGTTGAACTACCCGTTCATCGGCGACGCGGTCCTCGACCAGCTGGGGCTGGACGCCGACGACGCACGCCGCCGTACGGTCAAGCTCGTCAACCCGCTCTCCGACGAGGAGCCGGCGCTGCGCACCACGCTGCTGCCGGGTCTGCTCGGCGCGCTGCGACGCAACGACGGCCGCGGCAGCCACGACCTCGCGCTCTTCGAGACGGGCCTGGTCTTCCGGCCCACCGGCGACGAGACCAAGGCCGTGCGGCTGCCCGTCGACCGTCGTCCCACCGACGACGAGATCGCCGGACTGAACGCCGCGCTGCCGCGTCAGCCGCGCCGCGCCGCGGTCGTCCTGGCGGGCGCCCGTGAGCAGGCCGGCTGGTGGGGCAAGGGCCGCCCGGCCGACTGGGCCGACTCCGTCGAGGCCGCTCGTGCCGTCGCGCGCGAGGCCGGCGTGGAGCTGACCGTCCGCAACGACCAGCACGCACCGTGGCACCCCGGCCGCTGCGCCGCGCTGTACGTCACGGTGAACGGCGAGGAGACCCTCTTCGGGCACGCCGGTGAGCTGCACCCGCGCGTGATCAAGGAGCTTCACCTCCCGGAGCGGACCTGCGCCATGGAGGTCGAGCTCGACGTCCTGGAGCAGGCCGTGGACGGGGCGCTCCAGGCGCCGCGGATCTCCACCTTCCCGGTGGCGACGCAGGACGTCGCGCTGATCGTCGAGCAGGACGTGCCCGCCGCCGAGGTGGAGCAGGCACTGCGCGCCGGCGCGGGTGAACTCCTCGAATCGCTGCGGCTGTTCGACGTCTTCACCGGCGAGCAGATCGGCGAGGGCAAGAAGTCCCTGGCGTACGCACTGCGGTTCCGGGCCCCGGACCGCACGCTGACCGTCGACGAGGCCACGGCGGCCCGCGACGCGGCGGTCGCACTGGCCGCGGAGCGTACCGGCGCGGTGCTGCGCGGAGCGTAGGGCGCCTACGGCTGCCGAAGGTGAGGAGGGGGCGTATCCGGACTACCGGATACGCCCCCTCCTCGTGTGCTCGCCGAACGGCGGGGGACCGCACACACGGGCCCCGGCCCGGCCCGGGGGAACCCGGGTCCGGTCCGGCCCCGCAGCCACCCTCCGATCAGTGGGCAGTGGGCCGTGCGGTCCGGCGTCGTCCGCGCTGCCACGGAGTGTCGGGCAGGTCGGCAGAGCGAACGACGCGGGTGCGGGTCGTCAACTGTACGA
The DNA here is from genome assembly GCF_042882275.1 of Streptomyces sp. NPDC058231. Lineage (NCBI taxonomy): Bacteria > Bacillati > Actinomycetota > Actinomycetes > Kitasatosporales > Streptomycetaceae > Streptomyces > Streptomyces sp. NPDC058231. The sequence goes on from NZ_JBHVWN010000026.1 coordinate 75,838, forward strand.
GGGGGAGCAGACGACCCGGCCGCCTCTTGCGAGGCGACTGATTCAACCGATTCACAACCCGGCGCAACAGCGTGCGCAGCGGGGTGGTTCGGGCATTCCGTTCACACCCCGTGTGAAACGTGCTCCACTGGGGCGACACGCCTTAGGAGGGGCAATGGAGCCCAATATCCTGCTCGAAGCCCTGATCGACGAGGCGGGCGTATCCCGGGCAGGTCTCGCCGCGCACGTCAACCAGGCCGGGCGCGCCCGCGGACTGTCGCTGCGCTACGAACACACCTCCGTGGCCCGCTGGTTGAAGGGGCAGCGGCCGCGCGGACAGGCGCCCGACCTGATCTGCGAGGTGCTCGGCGGCCGGCTGCGCCGGCCGGTCTCCCTCGACGACATCGGCATGGCGACCGGCGGCGGAGGTGTCGCGGCCGTGCAGGGATCCACGCTGACCGGGTTCGTCGAGCGGGCCACCGCGCTGTGGCGCTCCGACGAACAGCAGCGCCCGCACGTCCTCGCCGCAGCCGCCGTCACCGGCACGACGGCGGTGATGCCCGTGTGGGAGTGGGAGAACCCGCCGGAGGACGCGGATGTCTCGCGCACCGGCACGACGCGCGTCGGCATGGCCGACATAGCGATGCTGCGCGCCGCGCGCGCCCACTACGAACTGATGTACCGCAGGGCCGGCGGCATCGCCACCCGCTCCCGCATCGTCGGCTTCCTCAACGCCGAGACGGCGCCGCTGCTGCGCGGCGGCTACAGCGACGCGACGGGCCGCCAGCTGCACCGCGCGACGGGTGGTCTGGTGGCCGTCGCGGGCATCTGCGCCTACGACTCCGACGCGCACGGCCTCGCCCAGCGCTACTTCCACCAGGCGCTGCGGCTGGCCAAGGCGAGCGGGGACCGGGGGCTCGGCGGGTATGTGATCGCCCTGCTGGTCAACCAGTCGCTGTTCCTGTCCGAGTACCGGCAGTCCGTCGCCTTCGCGGAGGCGGCGCTGCGGGCCGCGGGACGGCACATCACGCCCGCGCTGGCCGCAGATCTGTACGCGATGCAGGCCAAGGCGTACGCGCACCTCGGCGACGGCCACAGCGCCCTGGAGTGCATCCGGCGCGCCGAGTCGGAGGCCGACCGCATCCGCCCCGGCCATGAACCCGACGAGACGGGGTACGTGGAGCCGGGTCTGGTCAATGTTCAGGTGGCGGAGGCCCTGCTGCGCCTCGGTGATCTGCCGGGAGCCAGGGAGCACGCCGCGGCGGCGGTCCGCACCCCGGCGCATGACCGCGGCCGGGTGCACCGGCTGGCCATGCTGACCCACATCGAGCTGCGGCAGGGGGAGGCGGACCGGGCGGCCGACACGGCGGCGGAGATGGCGGAACGGGCCCGGGGGATGGAGTCGCAGCGGCTGCGGGACCGGTTGCGGGCGGTGCGCGACGATCTGATCGGGAGCGGCTGCGCCGATGCGGGGAGGGCGGCCGAGCTCATCGACGGGGCGTTGCGCGTACCGCTGTGAACATTCCCCTCTGGGGCCGCTCCTGCTGCGATGTTGCCACCTACGTGTCGGAAGGTGGCAAGACTGTGCAATGGACGAATCTGAACGAACAAACTGTGTATGAGAACCGTTGGTTCCGGGTCAATCTGGCGGATGTCGCTCTCCCCGACGGGCGCCACCTCGACCACTACCTCGTCCGCCTCCGCCCGGTCGCCGCAGCGACCGTCGTCAACGAGGCCAACGAGGTGCTGCTGCTGTGGCGGCACCGGTTCATCACGGACAGCTGGGGCTGGGAGCTCGCCGCCGGTGTGGTCGAGGACGGCGAGGACATCGAGGCCGCGGCCGCGCGGGAGATGGAGGAGGAGACCGGCTGGCGCCCCGGACCGCTGCGGCCGCTGCTGACCGTGGAGCCGTCGAACGGCCTCACCGACGCCCGGCATCACCTCTACTGGGCGGAGGAGGCCAGCTGGACCGGCCATCCGCAGGACGACTTCGAGTCGTCGCGCCGCGAGTGGGTACCGCTGAAGCTGGTGCCCGACATGATCGCCCGTGGCGAGGTGCCGGCCGCCAACATGGTGGCGGGGCTGCTGATGCTCCACCACTTACGGCTGGGCTGAGGCGCCCGCGCACGCAGCACGGGGCCGCCCGGAACTTTCCCGGACGGCCCCGCCTGCGGCACGACGGCCGGCCGGTCACGAGTACGGGTAGAAGCCCGATCCCGTCTTCCGGCCGAGCCGGCCCGCGTCCACCATGCGCTGGAGCAGCGGGGGGAGCGGCGTACAGCGGCTCCTTGTACTCGGCGTACAACTGGGCGGCGCTGCGTATAGCCCTGTGACCTGCTCTTTCGTTGGCTGTGCGGCGGCGACCTGGCCGGCCACGGCCTCGCGACCCGGTACCACGACGCCGGTGACGTCGCCGAAGCACTCTCTGCCCTGCGTGACCCAGGCACGCCTGTCCCCCAAACGGCCCTGGACGCGGTGTGCCGGTGGCGCGGCGACAGCGCGGCCCAGGTCGCTCGCCTCATCACCCAGCGCGCCGAAGCCAGCGCCAGATCATCCGACCACGTCCACCACGATGCTCCGAGCGCGACCTCTGCGTCGCCCCAGGGCGAGGGAGTTCCTGCCCGATGACACATCTCACCGCCGACAGCATGGCTGAGCTGTTCTCCGGCGCCATCACGCTGGCCAAGTCCGGCGAGCGGGTCAGCCCTCGGGGCATGGCCACGGTGAGCCACCGCGGTGGTGCGGGCGAGCCGGTCGACCACGGGGCAGCCGAAGCCTCAGGTGTCGCCGTTCAGGTCGGGGGTACGCATGCGCGGGGCCCGCGGGTTGCTGTCGTGGACGGCCCCCGTAATGCTGTCCCGGCAGGCGGGTAGGCGAGCAGGTCCAAAGCGCAGGTGCCGTCGCCGTGGTGCAGGGTATTGGTGACGAGCTTCGAGACGACCAGGACCACCGTGTCGTCTGCCCCTGCTGCGATCGGTGGGACAAAGACCTTCGAGGTTCCGTGCGGTCTCCCGAGCGCTGGCGACGGTTGTCGCCGAAGGGCAGGTGAGACGTCGAGGCTCATCGTGTCCATCAGCCCAACCTGATCTCCGTCGTCCGTGCTGGAGTCCTGTCTGACCGGGGCTTGTGCCTTGGCCGGCCGTGCTCCGACCGGATGTGCCCCGGCCGCGGCGCGTGTCCATCCGGTCGGCGGCGCAGCCGACGAGGGTGGCTGCGGGTAACGGCCCGGGTCGGGTGCAAGGGTCTTGGCTGGGATGCCCCCCGGTGCTCCGCCCATGGCCCAGGCAGACAATCTTCCTGGCTAGCATCTGAAAATCTGTGCTGACTGGGGTAGACATTGAAGTGCAGGGCGGTTATGGTTTCTCCCGTATCCAAGAAGGACAGCGGGGCCTGGCAGAGATGAACTGCCAGGCAGCAGTAGTCAGTAGGTGCAGTGCGCAGGTCGGTGCGGTGGTGGAGTTCCGAAGCCAGGGTTCTTGCAGGATGGCGACGGGGCTGGCGACCGGACCGGGTGGCCCGCAGTTGTCAGGGGCTGCCGTGAGCAGAACCGCAGGAAGCAAGTGCAGTCCGCAGTACCAGTGGTCCCTCGGTAAATGGCGTCAGGCTGCGGCGCGCGTACCGGGAAGTTCGGCAGTGGGGTTCTAAGCCAGAGCAAATGCAGGACGGGCGACGGGGCTGGCTGCCGAAGTGGCGCTGTGAGAGGCCACCAGTAGTACGGAAGTAGTTTGGTCAGAGGGAAAGAACGGAGGAGTTGAGCGCCATCAGGATCGCCCGGGCGGAAGTGTTGGGCCCGGGTACCGCAGGACATCGTGAGTGAGGTGGTCTCCGGTCAAGCAACCGCGATCCCCGCAACCCCCGGACCTCTTCCCGGCAGGTATGCGGCAACACAGAGCCGGCGTAGCCGATCAAGGCCGGCTGATGGTGTAGCAGTTCCTTCGGGGCCCTGGTGCCAATGGCACCAGGGCCCCTCCAACGCGTGTTCCACAGGAAGGTACAGATGACAGCAGACGACTCGTTCGGCCGGCTCGACGACGACGACTACCCCGCCTACACCATGGGCCGGGCAGCCGAGATGCTCAACACCACACAAGGGTTCCTCCGCGCCATCGGCGAAGCCCGCCTCATCACCCCCCTGCGCTCTGCGGGCGGGCATCGCCGCTACTCCCGCTACCAGCTCCGCATCGCCGCCCGCGCCCGCGAACTTGTCGACGGCGGTACCCCGATCGAGGCCGCCTGCCGCATCGTCATCCTTGAGGACCAACTCGAGGAAGCCCAGCGCATCAACGCCGAACACCACCGAGACACCAAGCCGCCCAGCACGCCGACCTTGGCCTGAAGCCCTGCGCGTCCGGTGGGAAACCGGCAGGTGCCGAACCCGCCTGCCGGAAGTGCGCTCAAGGGCCGTTTCCCCCTGCGGTTGTCATGCTCGAAAGGATGCTCTCGTCTTCGGCGTGGGTGCTCTGTCGTGCCGCTGCTTCTTCGCGCAAGATGTCCATCGGCTGGTCGGGGCGGCGTCTGCGGGGCGGCTTCAACACGGTGAGGGCTTCGGCTGCAGAGCCAGGGGCAGCTTCCCGGACGCGTACCGCCCAGTTCGTGATGTGCCCGTCGGGCTACCGTGAGCTCCAGGCTGGTCAGGCCGTGATGTGTGACGACATCCCGGGCCGGATAGCCCCAGCCCACGAACATCGGCCGCGCTTCTGGGCTGTTGGGGAACAGGTGCGCCTTCTCTGACCCTTCGTTCTGACGGGCGACGCGCCGGTGGGCCGACCTGCATCCGAGCGGTCGGCATCCCCGCGCTGTGAAGGTGCGCCTCCTTCCTGCAACGCTGTGCTCGGGGCGGGCCGATATCTATGGCCACGGCGTGAGGGTTCAATGCGCCGCGCCGGGAGTGTTTTTACCGCAGCGAAGAGAGTGGAATTGTTCACCGTACGCGGACCATTACGGCATGCTACTGTCGATCTCGGTTGCAGTTGTGGTTCCCAAAACTTCAGGCTTCTGCGTGGGTATTTTCGACCAGTGGAAGCTTCATTGTATTTCCGGTTTCTCCGGGCGGGGCATCATCGCGGCGACGCGGCATCCGTGCATTACGGATTCCGACGACCTGCCCCCAAAGGAGATATGACATGGCGTCAGGCACTGTGAAGTGGTTCAACGCAGCCAAGGGTTTCGGCTTCATCGAGCAGGACGGTGGCGGCGCTGACGTGTTCGCCCACTTCTCGAACATCGCCGCCCAGGGTTTCCGTGAGCTGCTCGAAGGCCAGAAAGTCACCTTCGACATCGCACCGGGCCAGAAGGGCCCGACGGCCGAGAACATCGTTCCCGCCTGACGCTGACGCGCACTTCGTAGCTGGGGCCCGCATCCTTCGGGGTGCGGGCCCCAGCTCCGGGCATTCTCCGGGAGTGAGTGGTGCCACCTGCGGTGGAACCTCCGCCCGCAGGGCCTTCTCGCTGCCCACTCCTTCCGAGTCCCACCTATCGGTGGAATTGGATTCCTCGCCCATATGGCGTCACTCATTCCATGGCCTGCATCCCGCTCCGGGACCAATCGCAGGTCTCATTTGATTTCGCATTCCGCTCGGCCCGTTCTTGTGATTCCCCGCGCTGTTCTTCCGCTGCGAGAATTCCTTGATACGTGCCGTATCAAGGAAGGTTCTGAATGAACCCCACACGTACGAACAATCGCTCTTCCCGCAGCCGTGCCGCCGACTCCGGCCGGGGCGGTAGCCGCTTCAACTCGACCGCCTCGACCCGTTCCGCTGCCCCGGCCCGTTCCGGCGGTTCGGGCCGCTCGGCTGGCAATGGGCGGCGGCCAGCCGCGGTTCAGGGCGAGTTCGCTCTGCCGGTCACGGTCACTCCCGCGCTGCCTGCCGTCGAGGCGTTCGCCGACCTCGACATGCCGGGGCAGCTGCTGGCGGCGCTGACCGCCCAGGGGGTGAGCGTTCCGTTCCCGATTCAGGGGGCGACCCTGCCCAACACCCTCGCGGGTCGCGACGCCCTGGGACGTGGGCGCACCGGCTCCGGCAAGACCCTCGCCTTCGGCCTGGCTCTGCTGGCCCGCACCGCCGGTCAGCGTGCCGAGCCCCGACAGCCGCTGGCCCTGGTCCTCGTGCCGACGCGTGAGCTGGCCCAGCAGGTGACCGACGCCCTGGCCCCCTACGCCCGTTCGGTGAGGCTGCGCATGGCCACCGTCGTCGGCGGCATGTCGATCGGCCGGCAGGCCAACGCGCTGCGGGGTGGCGCCGAGGTCGTCGTGGCGACACCGGGCCGGCTCAAGGACCTCATCGATCGCGGTGACTGCCGACTCGACCAAGTCGCGATCACCGTCCTGGACGAGGCCGACCAGATGGCCGACATGGGCTTCATGCCCCAGGTCACCGCGCTCCTGGACCAGGTCAACCCTGACGGCCAGCGAATGCTGTTCTCCGCCACCCTGGACCGTAACGTCGACCGCTTGGTCCGCCGCTACCTCACCGACCCGGTCGTCCACTCCGTCGACCCATCCGCCGGCGCGGTCACCACGATGGAGCACCACGTGCTCCACGTGCACGGCGCGGACAAGAACCGTACGACCACCGAGATCGCAGCCCGCGACGGCCGGGTGATCATGTTCCTGGACACCAAGCGGGCCGTGGACAAGCTCACCGACCACCTGCTGGCCAGCGGGGTCCGGGCCGCCGCACTGCACGGCGGGAAGGCGCAGTCGCAGCGCACCCGGACCCTGACCCAGTTCAAGACCGGGCACGTCACCGTGCTCGTGGCCACGAACGTCGCCGCCCGCGGCATCCACGTCGACAACCTCGACCTCGTCGTCAACGTCGACCCGCCGACCGACCACAAGGACTACCTCCACCGCGGCGGCCGAACCGCACGGGCAGGGGAGTCCGGCAGCGTCGTCACCCTTGTCACCCCCAACCAGCGCCGAGACATGACCCGCCTCATGACCGCCGCCGGCATCGTGCCCCAGACCACCCAGGTCCGCTCCGGCGAAGAGGCACTCGGCCGCATCACCGGCGCCCAGGCCCCCTCCGGTATTCCCGTGACGATCACCGCGCCGGTGGTCGAGCGGCGCCGGCGCAGCGCGCCCTCACGCGGTCGGCGCAGCCCTGCCTCCGCGGCCCGGCGCGTGACCGCGCATCAGTCCTCCTTCGACGCGGCTGCCTGAGAACTTCGTGATCCGGAAGCTGACCCATCTATGCAGGAGGCACCTTTTGACGCTGGTCCAGACGCAGCCGGGCTCGACGGATGCCACAGCCGCAGGCAGGACGGTGGCCGACGTGATGGAGACCGCCGGGCCGCAGGTCTGTAACGACATGACCGTCGAGGTGGCCCTGTCCGTCATGGCCAGTGCCCGTACCGGGCATCTGCTCGTCTGCGACGACAGCGGCCTGTGTATCGGACTGGTCACCCAGTCTCAGCTCGCAGCAGTTCGTGACGGCTCCGCGTACTCGGACAGGGTCCAGCTGCGGGACATCCTCGGCGACCGAGGGCCGTTCACCTCGCCCGTGACCACCATGGTCGAAGCCGGGCACATGATGCGCTACAGCGACGTCGATGCCCTGCCTGTGGTCGACGAACACGGCAGTGCCTTGGGTGTCCTCGCCCTCGCCCGCTGAGCGGTCCCATCGGCGGCAGAACCACTCCCTCTTCGTTCCTCTCCCTGTGAGGCATCATGCGCTGTGTCATCGCCCGCTTCCCGTTCGACCTGACCAGGAGCGGCGTCCTGGAATCGATGAAGGGCATCAAGCCCGAGCAGGCATCCGGCGAGTCCGTGATCATCGGCCGACGCACCTACCCCGTCAAACAGGTCGGACAGGTCATCACACGCCAGGACCGCCGAGACTTCAGCGCAGGAGAAGTCCTGCGGGCCTGACCCAGCTCGGCTTCACCTGCCGCGACCTAGCCCCGGCCCCCGCACCCACTCGGGTTCTCAACCCGTTGCAGCAGGCTTCCGCGATGCTCGGCGCCCCTGTGGCTGCCTGACCGAGGGGCAGGCGCGAGCCGCCGGTAAGCAGTGGTGAGGGTCTGGCCGACGCACTCCGGCCGGGCCCTCACCGCGTATCGAGGTGTCCCGGCGAGACGTGGGTCAGTGGTCGGAGTAGCTGAAGTCGCCCATCGTCCAGGCACTGACGTCCTCGATCGCGACCCGGTACATCCCACCTGTCTCCGGGATCCCCACCGTGCCCTGAAGAATCCGCGCCACGTGGAAGTGCAGATGCGTGGGCGGCCCTTCCTCAGAGGCAGCGGTGGTGAACATGGAGGAAAAGTCGCTCAGGCGGGCCGAGTCCGCAAGGACCTCCGACACCCGCTGCCTCCAGACGGCTTCGGGAGCCAGCCGGCCCGTGATAACAGCACCACCGGCGACCACGGTCAGAGGCATCTGATTGCTGCGCCCGGACTCCACCAGGGCGGCAACGTCAACAAGCAGCGCGTCAGGCTTCGACATGAGGCCGATTATATTCGTCGGCCATCGGCCTGCTTTCCTGCGGTGCCGCTCCGGACACGGACGGCGCTGAGGCCCTGTCGTTGAAGGCGCGGAACCGGCTGTGAGTGGCACGGCAGTCAAGATTTTCTCCCGCCTATGGCCACCTGGTCCGAGGGAGAGCTTGATCGGGTCTGCGGAATTAGGAGACCGGCGCAGTATCAGGGCCGGTGGATTGTGTAGGAGTGCCTTCGGGGCCCTGGTGTCATTGGCACCAGGGCCCCTCCATGCGCTTCGCAGGGTGGGCCTTGCAGCAGTGCTGGGCGGCCGCTCGTTGTGGGAAAGGGACAAAGGGACAGTCGTCGTGCGAGGGAGTTTTCGCAGTACAAGCACGGAAGGCTGCGGCAGCGCTGAAAGGCCCAGGGCTTCGGCCCGCGCATCCGCGCCGTCGCTCCGTAGCGCTCCGGCATGGCGTCGGGTCGGCAGTAGGAGACGAGGCTCTTCGAGCCGCACACGGTCCTGACCTCGGGGTACGTGCCCCGGCGGGCCCGGCGGCGTGGGCGCCGGGCCCGCCGGTAGGACGGTCAGTAGGCGTAGAAACCCGAGCCCGTCTTCCGGCCGAGCCGGCCCGCGTCCACCATGCGCTGGAGCAGCGGGGGAGCGGCGTACAGCGGCTCCTTGTACTCGGCGTACATCGAGTCGGCGACCGAGGCCACGGTGTCCAGGCCGATCAGGTCGGCGAGCTTGAGCGGGCCCATCGGGTGGGCGCAGCCGAGCTCCATGCCGTTGTCGATGTCCTCGCGGCTGGCGATGCCCGACTCGAACATCCGGATCGCGGAGAGCAGGTACGGAATCAGCAGCGCGTTGACGACGAAGCCGGAGCGGTCCTGGGCGCGGATCGGATGCTTGTCGAGCACGTCCTGGACCAGCGCCTCCGCGCGCCGGACCGTCTCGTCGGACGTGGTCAGCGCGGGGATCAGCTCGACCAGCTTCTGCACCGGGGCCGGGTTGAAGAAGTGGATGCCGATGACCTGGTCCGGGCGGGAGGTCGCGACAGCCAGCTTCACCAGCGGGATGGAGGAGGTGTTGGAGGCGAGAATCGCGTCACGCCGCGTCACCACCTGGTCGAGAACCTGGAAGATCTCGGTCTTGACCTGCTCGTTCTCCACGACGGCCTCGATGACGAGATCGCGGTCGGCGAACTCGCCCAGGTCGGTGGTGAAGCTGAGACGGCCGAGCGTCTCGTCGCGCTCCTCCTCGGTGATCTTGCCGCGTTCGGCGGCCTTCGAGAGGGAGTTGTGGAGCCGGGTGCGGCCGATCTCCAGCGCCTCGCCGGTGGTCTCGGCCACCATGACGTCGAGTCCGCTGCGGGCGCAAACCTCCGCAATGCCTGCGCCCATCTGGCCGCAGCCGACCACTCCGACGCGTGCAATATCGGCCATAGAGTCCGTCACCTCGTGCCTTTCGCCTGATCTCGTTCGGCGGGTTCCGTCTGATTCCGGTTTCCGCATCGACCCCCCGACGTTACTCCGCAAACTGCTGGTCATGACGGGCCGGGGCAGGCATGCTCTGCGTGACGCCCGACACCAGGGCGATGGATGAGCACATAGAGACGGCAGGTGCTTTGAAAATGCGGCAATTGGCCCGAAGAGGCTTTGTGGCGGGGGCGGCCGGAGTGGTCGCCGGGGTAGTGGCCGGAGTCACTGCGGCGGGCGACGCCGTCGCGGCCCCGCGCCAGGGCCCGGCCCGGCACGGCGTTCCGTCCCGGCAGGACGCACACGGCCGTCATGTCGCGCGGCGCGAGCTGCGGGGCATGTGGGTCGCCACCGTCGCCAATGTCGACTGGCCCTCCGCTCCCGGCCTCTCGGCGGCGCAGCAGCAGGCGGAGCTGATCGCGTATCTCGACGAGGCGGTCGAGCGGCGGCTGAACGCCGTGATCTTCCAGGTGCGGCCGACCGCCGACGCGCTGTGGCCCTCACCGTACGAGCCATGGGCCCAGTACCTCACCGGTGTACAGGGCCAGGACCCCGGCTGGGACCCGCTGGGGACGGCCGTCCGCGAGGCGCACCGCCGCGGTCTGGAACTGCACGCGTGGTTCAACCCGTACCGGGTCGCCAACCACACCGACCTGTCCAAGCTGGTGGCCACCCACCCCGCGCGTCTGCACCCCGAGTGGGTCCTGCCGTACGGCGGGAAGCTCTACTACAACCCGGGGCTGCCCGAGGTCCGACGCTTCGTCCAGGACGCGATGCTCGACGCGGTCCGCCGCTATGACATCGATGCCGTCCACTGGGACGACTACTTCTACCCCTACCCGGTCGCCGGACAGGTCTTCGACGACGACGCCACGTACGCGAAGTACGGTGCGGGCTTCCCGGACAAGGCCGCCTGGCGCCGCGACAACACCGACCGGCTGGTCCGCGAGATGGCCACGCGGATCAAGGCCGTCAAGAAGAACGTCCAGTTCGGGATCAGCCCGTTCGGTGTCTGGCGCAATGTGGCGACCGACCCGCTCGGCTCGGACACCAAGGCCGGGGTCCAGACCTACGACGACCTGCACGCCGACACCCGCGGCTGGATCAAGAAGGGCTGGATCGACTACATCTGCCCGCAGATCTACTGGAACATCGGCTTCGCCGCCGCCGACTACGCCAAGCTGCTGCCCTGGTGGGACGAGGTGGTACGGGGCACCGGCGTGGACCTCTTCATCGGTGAGGCGCTCTACAAGGCCGGAGACCCGGCCCAGCCCGCCGCCTGGCAGGACCCGGCCGAACTCTCCCGGCACATCGACTTCGCCGCCGACTACGACCAGGTCCGCGGCCATGTCTACTTCTCGGGCAAGGACGTGGTGACGGACCGGGCCGGGACGATGGCGCGCGTGGTCGCGGACCACTACCGCAGCAGGGTGCGCCCTCCCCGCTGATCCGGTGACCGGACCGGCGGAAACGGCGCACCGGGGGGTGGCGCGGTCGGGACGGTGCCGTGCGCCCGGAGGCCCTACGGGGTCTCCGGGCCCAGGTTCCGGACCACGGTGTGCTGGACCACGGTGTCGGGGCCCGGCGAAACCAGGTGTTCGTGCCCGTCCTCGGAGCGGACACGGTACGGGGGGGTGCCCCCGTCCCCGAGCACTTCGACGATCTCTGCGACCCGGTCGTGCTGCCCCACGGTCCTGCCGTGCGTCAGCAGCCGGTCGCCCGTGTGTGCCTCCATCGGGAGTGACCTCCTCACGGGTGACGGTCCATGTCGACAAGTCTATGGCCGGAACCGCCCGGGCACCGGGCGGGCGGGCCCGGGCCTCGCGCCCCCCGCCCGCTGGGTGACCGCGATGCAGACCAGCACGGCCACCGCCGCCACCGGCGCGGCCGCCGAGACCTTCTCGCCGAGCAGCAGGAACGACCACACCAGCGTCAGCAGCGGCTGCGCGAGCTGGAGCTGGCTCGCCCGCGGAACCCCGATCTCGGCCATGCCGCGGTACCAGACGTACAGGCCCACGAAGGTCGACCCCGCCGCCACCCAGACCAGCCCGATGACCCCGTGCGCGCTCAGCCGCACCGGCTCGAACGGCAACGCGACCGCCGCGGCCGCCACCATCGGCGGAAGAGCGAGGATCAGCGCCCAGCCGATCACCTGCCAGCCCGGCATGACCCCGGCCAGCCGGCCGCCCTCCGTGTAGCCCGCCGCGCACACCAGCAGGGCGCCGAACAGGTACAGGTCGGCGGCGGAGAGCACGCCACCGCTCTGCTGCACCGTGAAGACGATCACCACCGTGGCCCCGGCCAGCGCCGCGAGCCAGAAGGCGCGGGGCGGGCGCGACCCGGTCCGCAGCGACGAGAACACCGCGGTGGTGAGCGGCAGCAGCCCCACCACCACGGCCGCGTGCGAGGAGGTCGAGGTCCGCAACGCCAGGGTGGTCAGCAGCGGGAACCCCACCACCACGCCGCCCGCGACGACCGCGAGTCCGCTCCAGTGACGGCGCTCGGGCACCGGGACCCGGCCCGCCAGCAGCACGCTGCCCGCGATCAGGGCGGCGAGCAGGCTGCGCAGTGTCACGAAGGACCACGGCCCGAAGCTCTCCAGTCCCCAGACCGTGGAAGGGAACGTCAGTGAGAAGGCCACGACACCGAGTCCGGCGAGCAGCATGCCGCTGCCGCCCTGCCGGGGAGCAACCGCTATCGCATCCGGGCGGGTAGCGCTATCCTGTGCTGTCATGCAAGAGCGTAGCAGTGTGGCCGACTTGGCGCGTTCTCTCCGTGGTGAGCTGAACCGCTACTCACCAGGTGGAAAGCTGCCGTCCAGTCGGGCTCTGGTGGAGCGCTTCCGGGTGAGTCCGGTGACCGTCTCCCGGGCCATCGCGCAGCTCGCCGCCGAAGGGCTGGTCGTCACCCGCCCGGGCGCCGGCGCCTTCCGGGCGCAGCCCCGCACCGACACGCCTCCGGCCGGCGACACCTCCTGGCAGGAGGTCTCCCTCAGCGGTGACGGCGGCCCCGAGGCCGTGCCCCGTACCGTCGACGCGTCGGGCGTCCTGGTCACGCTCGCCGCACCGCCGCCCGGCGTCATCGAACTGAACGGCGGCTACCTCCACTCCTCGCTCCAGCCCGAACGCGCGCTCGCCGCAGCCCTCGCCCGGGCCGGCCGCCGCCCCGGAGCCTGGGGCCGCCCGCCCACCGACGGCCTCACCGAACTGCGCGCCTGGTTCGCCCGGGAGATCGGACCGTCGTTCACCTCCGCCGACGTGCTGATCACCGCGGGTGGCCAGAGCGCCCTGGCCACGGCCCTGCGCGCGCTCGCCCCGCCCGGCGCCCCGGTCCTCGTCGAGTCGCCCACCTACCCGGGCATGCTGGCGGCCGCCCGCGCCACCGGGCTGCGTCCGGTCCCGGTCCCGGTCGATGCCGACGGGGTGCGTCCCGAACTGCTCGCCGCCGCGTTCCGGGCCACCGGTGCGCGGGTCTTCGTCTGCCAGCCGCTCTTCCAGAACCCGACCGGTGCGGTGCTCGCCCCGGACCGGCGGCGCGCGGTGGTCCGGATCGCCCGCGAGGCGGGTGCCTTCGTCGTCGAGGACGACTTCGCCCGCCGTCTCGTCCATGACGACGCGGGCCCGCTGCCCGAGCCGCTCGCCGCGGACGACCCCGACGGCGTCGTCGTCCACGTCTGCTCGCTCACCAAGGTCACCTCGCCGAGTCTGCGGGTGGGTGCCCTGGCCGCCCGCGGCCCGGTGCTGGAACGGCTGCGTGCCATCCAGGTCGTCGACAGCTTCTTCGTGCCCCGCCCGCTGCAGGAAGCCGCTCTTGAACTGGTCGGCTCCCCCGCCTGGGGTCACCATCTGAGGTCCCTGCCGACGGAGTTGAAGAACCGGCGGACCGCGATGGTGACGGCGCTGCGGCGGGAGCTGCCCGCCCTCACGCTCCCGCACATCCCCGCGGGCGGCGGCAGTCTCTGGCTGCGGCTGCCGGACACCGGAGCCGGCTCCGACGAGGCGGCGCTGGTCTCGGCCGCGCTGCGCGCAGGTGTCGCGATCGCGCCCGGCCGCCCGTACCACTGCGCCGAACCCCCGTCGGCCCAGGTGCGGCTGAGCTTCGCCGCGGTCGCCGGAGCGGGGGAGATCGCCGAGGGGGTACGGCGGTTGCGTCAGGCCCGCGACAAACTTCTCGCCGCCCCCGACGCGCACCGCCTATCCTCCGGGCATGACTGACACACCCCTGGAGCGTTACGAGATCACGCCCGATCCGGCCAGGCTGGACCTGGTCCGAATTCACCACTGGCTCTCCACCGACGCCTACTGGGCCCTCGGCCGCAGCCGTGAGAAGCAGGACCTGGCCATCGAGGGATCGCTCAACTTCGGTGCCTACGAAACCACTTCGGGAGAACAGGTCGGCTATGCCCGGGTGGTGACCGACCACGCCACCTTCGCCTGGCTGTGCGATGTGTACGTCGCCCCGTCGGCCCGCGGGCGCGGCCTCGGCACCCGGCTCGCCGCCGCGGTCCGCGACCACCTGGCGCCGACCGGTATCCGCAGGCTCATGCTCGCCACGGAGGACGCCCACGGCGTCTACGAGAAGGTCGGATTCAAGCCGCTGGGCGACCCCGAGAAGTGGATGCACCTCGGGCTCGACCGCCCGGATGCCGTCCAACAGCTGCCCTCTTGACCCGAGGGGCGTTCGGCTCCACGATCACGGCCATGAGTGTTCGAGTCACGCTCGTCGCCGCGGCGCGCGGCTCATCCTTGCTCGCCGAGCGTTTCGACGACGACCGGCCGCTCGACCAGGCCGGCTGGCACGAAGTGCAGCTCGCCGCGCACGTGCTGGTGCCGCTGGGCGCGGCCGAGCTGCGCTACTGCTCACCGACCCCGCGCAGCCGCGCCACCGGCGAAGCACTCGGCTACGCCCCGATGGCCCAGCCGGCACTGCGCGACTGCGACATGGGCCGCTGGCGCGGCTGGACCCTCGCCGACGTGGCGGCCCGTGAACCGGCGGCGGTGGACGCCTGGTTCGCCGATCCGCGCTCGGCGCCGCACGGCGGCGAACCGCTGCTCGCCTTCATCGCACGGATAGGCGGCTGGCTGGACACCCGCCCGGCCTGTGACGGCTCCATCGTCGCCGTCGCCGAACCGGCCGTCCTGCGGGCCGCCCTCGTCTACGCGCTGGGCGCGCCGCCCTCGACGTACTGGAACGTCGATGTCCGTCCGCTCTCCACGGTCACCCTCGACGGTCTGCCCGGCCGCTGGAGCCTGCGCCTCGAAGCAGGAGCCCGCTGATCCGGTGGACCCGTCCCGGCGCGAGGGCCCACACCCCTTCCTCCCGGTCCGACCAGTCGGTACGTTGGGCGTCGACGCCGATCCACCAGGCGTGTTCCGGACGAAGGAGGCCGACGTGCCGCAGATCCAGGGCCACTGCGACGACCGGTTCTCCGGCGTGCGCGACGCGTTCGCGGAGAACTTCCGGGAACGTGACGAACTGGGGGCGGCCGTCACCGTCCTGGTCGACGGGGAGCCCGTCGCCGACCTCTGGGGCGGCTGGGCCGACACGGCCCGTACCCGCCCGTGGGAACGGGAGACCCTGGTCAACGTCTGGTCCACGTCCAAGGGACCGACCGCGCTCTGCGCCCACATCCTCGCCGACCGTGGACTGCTCGACCTCGATGCCCCGGTGGCCGCGTACTGGCCGGAATTCGCCGCGGCAGGCAAGGAGGCCGTGCGCGTACGGCATCTCCTCTCGCACCGCTCGGGTGTGGCAGGACCGCGCGAGCCGCACACCCTGGAGGAGCTGTACGACTGGGACCTGACCACTGCCCGGCTGGCGGCGGCCGAACCCTGGTGGGAGCCCGGCACCCGGTCCGGGTACCACGCGTTCTCGTACGGTTTCCTGGTCGGCGAAGTCGTCCGCCGGATCACCGGTCTGCTGCCGGGGGAGTTCCTGCGGCGCGAGGTCACCGGACCGCTCGGCATCGACTTCACCATCGGCCTCCCGGAGAAGGAGGCGGGACGCGTCGCCGAACTGGTCGTCTCCCCGTCCTCCAGGGAGGCGCAGGCGGCTGCGTTCGCGCAGATGACGCCGGTGGCGGTCGCCTCACTGCTCAACCCGCCGACCGGCGCGGTCGCCGCCAACAGCCCGCAGTGGCGGGCCGCCGAGATCCCGGCTGCCAACGGCCACGGCACCGCGCGTGCGATTGCCGCGCTGTACGGGATCTTCGCCGGGCGCGGCCGCGCCGACGGCCGTCGGATCCTCTCCGAGGCGGCTGCCGAACGGGTCCGGGAGGGCCAGGGCAGTTGCCGGGACCTGGTCCTCGGTGACGGTCTGGGGCATGACACGGAGATCGCCCTCGGCCTGTGGCTGAGCGGACCGCACGGCTCGTACGGACCCAACCCGCGCGCCTTCGGACACGACGGCGCGGGCGGCTCCTGCGGCCTCGCGGACCCGGAGGCGGGCGTCGCCCTGGGCTATGTCATGAACCGGATGGGCGCGGGCATCGCCGACGACCCGCGCAAGATGGCGCTGGTCGAGGCGGTGTACGCGGCGCTGTGACTCGTCGGCGGGCCGGTCGCCCGGCCCGCCGCGAGGCTACTTCACGGTGACCGCGTCACCGGTGGAGACGACCTTCATGGTGGTCGTCGTACCGAGGAACGCCCAGCGCCAGCTTCCCGTGGCGGAGGCCTTCACGGTGGCCCGCAGGTGGCCCTTGCTGTCCGTGGTCGCCGTCTTCACGGTGCTGTACGCGCCGCCGGGCTTCTTGTACTGCAGCTTCACCACCTGCTTGGTGAACGCGTGGTACTCGAGGTTTGTCCAGTTGGCCCGCGACAGCTTTCCGGTCACGGTCAGCGTGCCGCCCTTCTTGACCGGCTCCGGCGCGGCGTCGGTCGTCAGGGTCGCGGCGCGCTTCACCTTGAAAGAGGCGATGTCGTCGGAGATCCAGTAGTCCCCGTCATTGGCCTTGACCGTGGCGTTGACCTGCCAGTACCCCGCGATCGCATTGGCGTCCCACCCCTCGTTGCCGCTTCCGTAGGGGTCGATCCACGCCGGATCGATCTGCATGGTCGCGGTGCAGACGGACGTGGTCGTGCCGGTCTTCTTGCACGACGAGCCGAGGTAGTCCACCGGTCCGTGCCCGTTGGCCCGGTTGAAGGCGGAGACGTGGGTGACCTGCTTCACCCCCGAGTTGTCCTTGACCGTCATGACGATCGTGAACTTCTTGACGTTCTTGACCCCGACGATCACGTTGGCGCCGCCGTTGACGACGGTCTTGGTGACGCGGATGTCGCCCTTGCCCTCAGCATGTGCGGCCGGTGCCACCACCAGCGCGGTGGCCACCGCACCCATCGCTGCGAGCGTGGCGATTTTTTTGCGCATATCCCACCCCTGTTCCGCCCGCCCCTGTGGCGGGGGGAACAGATTAGCGATCACGTCGACTTGGGAACGCCGCCGGATCCGTCACGCCGCACGGCCGCTCCGCGGCCGGCGGACCCCGTCCGCCCTCCGGGGCGGTGCTCAGGCGAGCCGGACGGGTTCGTCCCGCAGCCCGGCCCCGGTCTCCTCCCGCAGTTCCCGGTCATCCGCATGGCCGTGGACCGACAGCGCCAGCTCGGTGGTGGCACGGACCACTTCTTCCGGCTCACCGGCGAGGGCGAGGGTGCATTTCGTCTCGCTCGGGTACTCCCGGCAGTCGGCAACCTTCCGCATGAGGCACCTCCCTGCTCCCTTCCACTCTAGGGCGGCACCCCGCTCGAACGCCGCCGGCGAACCGTGTTCCCGCCGCGCCGTGCGCACGGCGCGCCGGGAACACCGGGACGGGGCGGTTCAGGCCTTGTTGTGTGCGGCGGCGAGCGTGACGGCCTCGGCGATGCCGGTCTCCGCGGCCTCCTTGTCGATACCGAGTCCGGTCAGTACGCCCGCGCCGTCCTCGTGCTCCAGCAGGGCGAGCAGGATGTGCTCCGTGCCGACGTAGTTGTGCCCCATCCGCAGGGCCTCCCGGAACGTCAGTTCCAGCACCTTGCGTGCCCCGGCGTCGTACGGGACGAGCTCCGGGGTCTCGTCGGCCGCGGGCGGCAGCGCCGCGGTCGCGGCCTGCCGGACGGACTCCAGCGAGACGCCCTGGGCCTTGATGAACGCGGCGGCGAGCCCGTCCGGCTCGCTGAGCAGCCCCAGGACCAGGTGCTGCGGACGTACTTCGTCGTTGTTCGCGGCACGAGCCTCGTTGTGGGCCGCCGCCACCGCGTTCCGCGCCCTCGGGGTGAACCGGCTGAACCCCTGACTGGGGTCGAGGTCCGACGGTTCGCCGGGGTCCTTGGCGACGAAGCGCTTCTGTGCGGCCTGCCGGGTGACGCCCATGCTCTTCCCGATATCGGTCCAGGAGGCACCCGAGCGGCGTGCCTGATCGACGAAGTGGCCGATCAGATGGTCGGCCACGTCGCCGAGGTGATCGGCGGCGATGACCGCGCCCGAGAGCTGTTCGAGGGCGTCGGAGTGGACTTTCTTGATGGCTTCGATCAGTTCGTCGAGCCGTACCGGATTCGTCATGCGCACTGGATCAACCATGTGTCAACCGTAGGTTGACAGTCGTGGACTGTCAACCTTTGGTTGACACGCCATGGATCCGGGCGCCGGTCCGCGCGGGGAACGGAACGGGCGCCCGGCCCCGC
>NZ_JBHVWN010000027.1:0-45840 GCF_042882275.1 Streptomyces sp. NPDC058231
ACCCGAGGAGGCCCTGGACTGCGCCTGCGGCCTCTACCTCGACGACCCCACGCCCTGATCAACACCCCCCACGAACTTCCGCGGAACAGCACTAGGGCCTGTTGCGAAAATACTGGTCACAGACATGCGGGGTCGGTCGTGTTGCGCTTTCATGCTCCGGCGAAACGACAGGGTGCTCCTACGGCCGACGAAACTCCGACCTGCCGCATCCGGCGGCCCGACGCGTCTGACCCTGTCGTTCGTGGTGGGGATCGGAGCGGCTGGAACGCATCGCACGCCGCCCCTGCACGTACACTGCTCGCCAGGAGCGGGGGCTCAGCTCCCAGGGGAGGGCGTCGTGCAGGCGAGCGACAACGAGCGCCACTGGATCAGCGCGTGGCATGTTCCGTTGAACGTTGCCGCCATGCACGTGAGTGGCGTTCTGCTGTTCATCAGCTTCTGCTGGATTCCAGCCGTGTCCACGGCAACCTATGGCCAAGTGTTCGGGCTGATGATCTGGATCTTGATGTTCCACGTCGCTATCCAGATTCCCACTGGCCTTCTTGCCTCCCGCTGGGCAGTCCGCGGCCAGGTAGCCAGGGCTGGCCTGGTCGCGCTGGGACTGGCCGCTGCAGCCACATGGACGTTCTATCTGTGCACGGGTCAAGAGCCAGCGACGCGCGCCTTTTGGTGGCAGACCTTGGGATGTCTCTGCGTCTCCCTGAGCAGCTACGTGTGGCTGTGCACCCTGCGCCGCTCCACTGTCGAGCGATTCGTCGAACGATTCAAATACTCTGCCCAAACACTCGCCATGTGGGCCTTGTTGCGTCCACCACGGCGCGGTCCCCACTGACCGGAAGATCGCCACGACCCGTACCACATCCGTGCCAGAACGGACGGGGCCTTAGAGGGAATCGGGGTGCACGGGGGGACGTCCCGACGGACTTCGCCCGGGCCGGGAACTCCCAGGCCACACCCATGACCGCCCATAAGAAGTCATGTCATTCGGTGAGCCTGCGGTAGCAGATGAGGGTGCAGGCGATGCTCGTGAAGGCGAGGAAGTGCTCGGCTTTGCGCTTGTGGCGTCGGTGGAGACGGCGGCAGCCGGCGAGCCAGGCCATGGTGCGTTCGACGGTCCACCGGTAGCGTCCCAGTCGCTGTGATGAGCCGAATGCCTTGCGTGCGATGCGTTGCCGGATGCCGCGCTCACGTAACCATCGCCGCAGGTGGGCAGAGTCGTATCCCTTGTCGGCGTGGAGCTTTCCGGGTTTGCGGCGCCGCGGTCCGCGGCGGGAACGGATCGGCGGTATGCCTTGCATGAGGGGGATCAGGGCCTGGCTGTCGTGCAGGTTCGCCCCCGAGATTGCGACGGAGAGGGGCAGACCGGTTCGCTCGGTGATCAGATGGATTTTCGACCCGAACTTGCCCCGGTCTACAGACATCCGATGCGGTTTATCTGTCAAGCGGCATCGGTGAGAACCGGTTCGATGGGAGTAGGGAAGGCCGCTGATTCGTCGTAGTCGGTTCGGCTGGTGAGGCAGTGATGGAGACATCCCAGGAAGCGGTTGAGGAGATTTCTCTGGGCGGCGGTGTGCCGGTCAGTGCTGCGAAAGCCCAGACGTAGCCGACGGCGGCCAGGCGCTGGTTCTTGACCCGGCGGGCCATGACCGCCACGCTCTTGCCGGACGCCCGGGGAGGAACTGGGAGTTTCCACGTGAATCACTCTCGGCTCTTCCTGAACCGAGCGACAGGTGCCTGACCGGTGAAAGCCCAGGTCAGGCACCTTTTCTCATGCCCCCTAGAAGAACCCGAGCTTCTTCGCCGAGTACGACACCAGAAGATTCTTCGTCTGCTGATGGTACAGCGGCAGCAACTTTCTGACCTGCGAATATGGCAGCTGTGGAGGCCTTGCCGGGACCGCTGGCCCGGGAATGGTCTGGATCTTGACTGATGCAGACCTTGGGACTGCGGCTCTGTTGGATTGGCCGTAGCCGCCCGCTCCGAGCTGACGGCCCCACCTGGCACAGGTCATAGCTACTGTCCAGGGGTGTGCGGCCGATCCAGGGCGGGAGCATAGTGCCAGGTCAGGGCTTCGTGGTCCGGGGGAGTCCGCACAGTCGGTGAGACCTGTGTGAGAGCACGTAGACGATGAACGCCCCGGTATGTTCGGCGAGGTTTCTGTGCGCGGCGGGCTACTGGGCGTCGCTGTCTACCGTTTCGGACCGAATCGGAGTCTCGTCCGGGGGCCCTATGTCTTGGTCAAGCCGGTCGGGTAGTCGTTCAGGGCGTCTGGAACTGTGCATCGCCCGCTCGACGTATTACGCCTGGTGCCGGCGAGCGCCGCTCATCTGTCGCAGTGACTTTGATGGCACGCCACAAGGAGGCATGGGAAAGGCAGATGTCGTGGTGTCAGGGGACGGGCTGTTCCGCTCAGATGGTTTTGCCTTTTCCGTTGTGCCGGGTGCCCCAGTTCTGGGTGATCTCGGAGACGAGGTACAGGCCGCGGCCGCCTTCGTCTTCGGCGTGTCGTAGATGTGGGGAAGTGCCGCTGGACTCGGTGACCGTGCCCGACGAGGGCATCCGGGCCGGCCCAAGGCGTGCGGGAAAGCACCTGGTCCAAGGGCCGGTCGCGGGCCTTTTCCAGGATGCCGGGCGTGAGCAGGCGGGGTCGGTCGATCCAAAGATCGTTGGGTGGATTCGAGCTGCTAATGCGACTGGCGGAACAGTCCGTCGGTCAGCATCTCGATCATGGTGTTCACGAGCTCTTCGAGTTGCGGTTCGTCGGCCCGGCCCCGATCGCGGCGCCAATGGAGTGCCAGGATGCCGTTCATGGCCGCCCACAGCGTGGTGGCCACCACCTGCGGATTCAGGCTCGGGTTGATGCTCCCGTCGGCCATTCCCTCGCGGATTGCCGCCGCGAGCTTGCCGTTCTCCTCGTCGAGGATGTCGGAAATCCTACCCAGGGCCGTCGGCTCGTTCGGCGGGTCGGCCAGGAGCCGGAACTGGTGCGGGCGCTCGGCCGCGAAGCGGGAGTACGCCTGCGCCGCCTTGAGGATTCGCTCCACGGGTGTCCCGGTGGACGCATAGGCGACGTCTACGTAGTGGCGGACCTCTTCGAGAGCGCGCTCCGCGACTGCGATCAGCAGCGCGGACCGGCCTCCGACCCGGTTGTAGATCGTCTGAACGGCGACGTCGGCTCGCTCGGCGACGGCCTCGAGCGTGAGCGCTTCCGCACCGCCCTCGAGCAGGAAATGTTCGGCTGCGTCGACGATGGCGCGGTGGGTCGCAGCTGCGCGGGCGACAGTGCGGGAAACCTTGGCCTGACTCACACCGGAGACCCTATCGCCATCCCATAGTTGGAACAACTTCCAATGTTGTTACCTCTTCCAATGTTGGATGTCCTTCCGCTATGTTGTGCCGCAATCCCGGTAGCCGCATCCGCCATTTCGGCGCGAGTGACGGTCAGCCGCGCCGGAGGCGATCGACAGCACAGCCTCCCGGCCGGCCGGGGCGCCGTTCTCCAACCGAACCCGTAGATCTCCCCCTGCACGACCCACACAGAGGAACTTCCATGTCCCAAATCGACCGTGTCACCGTGCTCGGGGCCGGTGTCCTCGGCAGCCAGATCGCCTGGCACAGCGCGTTCAAGGGCAAGACTGTGGTGGTGTACGACCTTGATGCGGAACCGCTGGGCCGCTGCCGGACCGCACACGAGCAGTACGCCTCCATCTACCTCGGCCAGCTGGGCGCCCGGCCCGAGGACATCGCCGCCACTCGAGGGCGCCTGACCTACACCAACGACCTTGGATCCGCTGTCGCCGCGGCGGATCTGGTCATCGAGGCCGTTCCGGAGATCCCGGAGGTCAAGACCGACGTCTACGAGAAGATCTCCGGGCTGCTTGCGGACCACGCCCTGGTCGTCACGAACTCCTCCACCCTGCTGCCCAGCGACTTCGCGGCGGCGACCGGGCGCCCCGAGAAGTTCTGCGCCCTGCACTTCGCCAACCTGATCTGGTCGATGAACGTGGTCGAGGTCATGGCCCACCCGGGTACCGCGGCCGACACGCTGACGCAGGTGACGGAGTACGCGATCGAGATCGGCATGGTCCCGGTCCCTGTGCAGAAGGAGCAGAACGGATATGTGCTCAACACCTGGCTCGTGCCGCTGCTCAATGCCGCGCAGACGCTGGTGACCAACGGTGTGTCGATACCCGAGGACGTCGACCGGACGTTCCTCATCGCCAATCGCGGCTGTGCCATCGGTCCGATGGGAATGGTCGACGTCATCGGGATGAAGACGGTCTTCGACGTGCTGGCCTACTGGGGCACCCGGAGCGGCGACCAGCAGATGCTGGACAACGCCGCCTACATCAAGAAGGTCTTCCTCGACGAGGGGAAGCTGGGCATGCACAGCGGCCAGGGCTACTACGCCTACCCCGACCCGGCGTACGCCAGGCCGGACTTCCTCGCGGCGCCCGACAAGTCCGCCGTACCGGGAATCGTCGAGCGCGCCACGCTGTCCTGATCGGCCACCGCTCGCTCTGACCGGCCGAAATCCAGTCGACAGACCGCCACGATTGGGAGCCTGCGGCCGTCCTGCGCCGCCTCCCACCCCACCCCACCCCACCGCGTGCGCTGCACGCTCTCAGCCGTACCCCGAATCGACACCCTCAGGGAATCCCATGCCGCACCCAAGCGTTCAAAGCCGACCGTCCGTTGAAGCCGACACCGAGCACCTGGATGTCCTGATCGTCGGCGCCGGCCTCTCCGGCATCGGGGCCGCCTGCCACCTTCGGCGCGATCACCCGAACCGCAGCTTCGCGGTGCTGGAGACACGCGAAGCGATAGGCGGTACCTGGGACCTGTTCCGCTACCCGGGTGTGCGGTCGGACTCCGACATGTTCTGCCTCGGGTACTCCTTCGCCCCGTGGACCGAGACCAAGTCCCTCGCCGACGGTACGGCCATCCGCGACTACGTGCGGCGCACCGCGCGGGAGTTCGACATAGAGGACCGCGTCCGCTACCGCCACCGGGTGGTGCAGGCCGAGTGGTCATCCGCCGATGCCCGGTGGACGGTGACCGCCGAACGCGGCGACACCGGCGAGCGGACCTCGCTGACCTGCTCGTTCCTCTTCGTGTGCAGCGGCTACTACCGCTACGACCAGGGATACACCCCCGACTTCGAGGGCGTCGAGGATTACGCGGGCCGGCTCGTGCACCCCCAGCACTGGCCCCAGGACCTCGACTACGACGGCAAGCGCGTCGTGATCATAGGCAGCGGCGCGACCGCGGTCACCCTGGTCCCGGCCATGGCCGACCGGGCCGCGAAGGTGACGATGCTGCAGCGGTCCCCCTCCTACATCCTCTCGCTGCCGTCGCGTGACCCCATCGCGAAGGGGCTCTTCCGCCTCCTGCCCACGCACACCGCCTACGCCGCCGCGCGCTGGAAGAACGTGCGCGTGAACCTCGCCGTCTACCAACTCAGCCGCAAGGCACCGAAACTGATGCGCTCGCTGCTCCAGCGAGGCGTCCGCCGGCGGCTGCCCGCAGGCTACGACATAGGCACCCACTTCAGCCCCCGCTACAACCCCTGGGACCAGCGCATGTGCCTGGTCCCGGACGGCGACCTGTTCCAGGCGATCAGCTCCGGACAGGCCGAGGTCGTCACCGACCGGATCGACCGTTTCACCCGCGACGGCATCCGGCTGGAGTCGGGCACCGAGCTGCCGGCCGACGTTGTAGTCACCGCCACCGGCCTGAACCTGCTGCTCTTCGGCGGCATGCGGCTGCTGGTCGACGGCGCGGAGGTGCAGGCCAACGAGACCGTTGCCTACAAGGGCATGATGCTCTCCGGCGTGCCCAACTTCGCCTTCACCCTCGGCTACAGCAACGCCCCGTGGACGCTGAAGATCGACCTCATTGCCCAGTACGTGAGCCGCCTGCTCTCCCACTGCGACCAGCACGGCTACCAGGTGTGCACGCCGCTCACCCCTGTCTCCCCGGAGCGCGAGCCCATCGTCGGGCTCACCTCCGGCTACCTGCAGCGCAACCTTTCCTCCTTCCCCGCTCAGGGCACCGGCGAACCGTGGCGGGCCCACCAGCACTACCTCCGTGACGTCCAACTGATGCGGGACGCACCGGTCGAGGACGCGGGCATGCACTTCCGCCGCGCCCACGAACCCGGGGCCGACATGCTCCCCGCTCCTCGGACGATCACCGTCCGAGGACGCCGCGTGCGCTACCGCGAGACCGGCCAGGGCAGCCCGATACTGCTGCTGCACGGCATCGGCCGCAGCCTCGAGGACTGGGACGAGCAGCACGACCTGCTCGCGCACCGGCACCGGGTCATCAGCGTCGACCTGGCCGGCTTCGGCGGCTCCGAGCGCCTGCCGCAGCCCATCACCCTGGAGGCCCTGGCAGGCTCCGCCGAAGACTTCCTCGATGCCCTCGGCATCGAGGAGCCCGTACGCGTCTGCGGCAACTCCCTGGGCGGGGCCGTGGCCATGCAACTGGCCGTCCAGGCGCCGAACCGCGTGCACAGCCTGGTCCTGGCCAACAGCGCCGGCTTCGGCCGCGAGGTCATCGCGGCACTGCGCGCGCTCACCGTCCGCCCCCTCGGCCGGCTGCTGCTGCGCCGCCCCAGCCGAAGCGCCGCGAGGCGCCTGGAACGAGCCGTCTTCCACAATCCTGCCTTCGCCACACCGGGCCGCGTGGAGCGCGCGCTGGAGCTGGCCGCCCGCAAGGACGGCGCGGCGGTCATGATCGAGACCGCCGGCAGCCTCGGGAACCTCCGCGGCGTACGCCCCCAGTGGCGCCGCCGGCTCCTGCCAGCCGTGGCCGACCTGCGCCTGCCCACCCTCGTGGTGTGGGGCGACCGCGACGCCGTCCTCCCGGCCACCCACCTCGAAGCGGCACGCGGCGCGCTCCCTCACGCCCGCACCCACCTCTTCCCGGCCACCGGCCACATGCCGCAGATCGAGCGCGCGAAGGAGTTCGCCGCGCTGGCGCTGAACTTCTGGGCGTAGCCGCATCCCGACATGTCGCCGCGTCCGCGGCCCCTCCCACCCGCCGGGTGCCGCCGGGCCCGAACCCGAGTCATCCTGCTCCACGAAGGAAACCCCCATGATCAATGGCCTCAGCACGGACGACTATCCACTCACCGTGACCTCGCTGGTCGAGCGTGCCGAGCGGTTCCACCCCCACCGTCCCGTCGTGTCACGACGGCCGGACACGAGCATCCACCGCACCACGCTCGGCGAGTGCAGCCGGCGCGCTCGGCAGCTGGCATCCGCACTGCGCTCGCTCGGCATCGGCGACGGCGACCGGGTCGCCACCCTGCTGTGGAACCAGAGCGAGCACCTGGAGCTCTACTTCGCCGTTCCCCCGATGGGTGCGGTGATCCACACACTCAACCCGCGGCTGCACGCCGAGGAGCTCGGCTTCATCGTCGCCGACGCCGACGACCGAGTGATCGTGGTCGACGAGTCCCTCCTCGAGGTGTTCTCGACCTTCCGTGACGCCCACGCCTTCGAGCACGTCATCGTGGTCACACACGACTGCTCCGCCCCCGAGGGCATGCTCGCCTACGAAAACCTGGTCGCCGGCGCCGAGCCGATGACCTGGCCTGTGCTCGACGAGCGCCGGGCCGCGGCGATGTGCTACACCTCCGGCACCACCGGGCGCCCCAAGGGAGTCGTCTACTCACACCGGGCCGTCGTGCTGCACTCGCTGGTCATCGCGCTGCCCGACACGCTCGCGGTGTCCGCCCGGGACGTGCTCCTCCCGGTGGTCCCGCTGTTCCACGCCAACGCGTGGGGCCTGCCGTACGCAGCCGCGCTTGCCGGGGCCGGCCTGGTGCTGCCCGGTCCCCGCCTGGACGCGGTGAGCGTGCTGGACCTGCTGGCCGACGAGCGGGTCACCGTGACCGCGGGCGTGCCCACGGTATGGATGGCCATGCTCAACGCTCTGGACGCCGAGCCGCACCGCTGGGATCTGTCCGCCCTCAGGGGCCTTGCGGTGGGCGGGGCGGCCGTTCCCCGCAGCATGCTGGAGGGGTACGACCGGCACGGCCTGACCGTCCTGCAGATGTGGGGCATGACCGAGCTCGCACCGCTCGGCACCGCATGCCGGCTGCCCCAGGCCCTCGAGCACAGCACCCCCGACGAGCAGTACGACTTCCGCAGCCGCCAGGGTGTGGCCGTTCCCCTCATGGAGATCCGGGCCCGGAACGACGACGGCGAGCTCATCCCGTGGGACGACACCGCCCTGGGCGAACTGGAGGTGCGCGGCCCCTGGGTCGCGGCGGGCTACCACAGCGGACGCGGCGCCGACAACTTCACGTCCGACGGCTGGTTCCGCACCGGTGACATCGTGCGGATCGACGAGCGCGGCTGCATCCGGATCTGCGACCGGGCCAAGGACCTGGTCAAATCCGGCGGCGAATGGATCTCCTCGGTAGACCTGGAGAACCATCTGATGGCCCATCCGTCCGTCGCCCAGGCGGCTGTGATCGCCGTGTCCGACGAGCGCTGGGGCGAACGCCCGCTCGCGGTGGTCGCCCTCCGCGACGGCGCCACGGCCGAGCCGCAGGACCTGCGCCGGCACCTGGAGCGGGACTTCGCCCGCTGGCAGGTCCCCGATCGCTTCGAATTCGTGCCCGCCATCCCCTGTACGGCCACCGGCAAGTTCAAGAAGACCCAACTCCGCGAGACCTTCGGCGACGCCGGCCGCTGAGCGGCCTCCCCGCGATCGCCACTACCACTGTGCTACCGGAAAGGAAGAGCGTGTGAGCACGTTCTCGAACGACCTGCGGCTTCTGAGCCGCGAGGCCTACCACTATCTGTATCCGCTGGTGACGATGGACGTCACCCGGCTGCAGATGATCAACGCCGAGCCGGGTACCCGCCTGGGCTTCGGCCCCCCGAACACCTTCCACCACCTGCGGGCTTTCCCGGCCGCAGAGATGCGGGCGGTGGTCCGCCCGAACTTCGACACGCTCTACTCCATCGCCTGGCTGGACCTGACCGCCGGACCGGTGGTCCTGCACACGCCCGACACCGCGGACCGCTACTACCTGCTGCAAATGCTGGACATGTGGACCGACGTCTTCGCGACACCCGGCAAGCGCACCACCGGGACCGAAGCCCGCGACTTCGTCGTCGTCGGTCCCGGGTACGCGGGCGAGCTGCCCGCGGGGCTGCCGGTCATCGCGGCCCCGACCCCGTGGGTCTGGATAGTCGGCCGTACCCAGACCAACGGGCCGGCAGACTACCCGGCCGTCCACGCCGTCCAGGCCGGGTACCGGATCACACCCCCGGCGCACTCCGCCGAGCATCGGATCGACCCGGCGCACGACACCACCACCGAGCCCCTGCACCTGGTCAACGGCATGGACGCGGTCGAGTTCTTCACCCGCGCCGCCGAAGCGCTGCGGTTCAGCCCGCCCCATGCCAGCGACTTCTCGGTCCTCGCCCGGATCGCCCACCTCGGCATCGCCCCCGGCGAGGACTTCGACCCGGGACGGTTCGACGCCGCGCAGCTCGTCGAGATCCAGGCGGGTGCGGACGACGCCCGCCGCGCGATTCTCGGTGCCCTGCCCACCCTGGGCCAGCAGGTCAACGGCTGGACGACGTTCACCGACTCCATGGGGGTCTACGGCAACAACTACTTCTTCCGCGCCGTCATCGCCGCGATCGGACTCGCCGCCAACGAGGCCGAGGACTCCGTCTACCCCATGCTGGTCGCCGACGCCGACGGCGAACCGCTGGACGGCAAGCACGACTACGTCCTCCACTTCGACGCCGACCAACTGCCGCCCGTGCACGCGTTCTGGTCGGTCACGTTGTACGACGAGGAGGGCTTCCAGGCCGCCAACGAGCTCGACCGCTTCGCGCTCGGCGACCGCGATCCGCTGGTGTTCAACGCCGACGGCTCCCTCGACATCCACGTCCAGCACACCGAACCGGAGCTGGAGCATCGGCCGAACTGGCTG
The DNA here is from genome assembly GCF_042882275.1 of Streptomyces sp. NPDC058231. Taxonomy (NCBI): domain Bacteria; kingdom Bacillati; phylum Actinomycetota; class Actinomycetes; order Kitasatosporales; family Streptomycetaceae; genus Streptomyces; species Streptomyces sp. NPDC058231. The sequence continues at coordinate 9,971 of NZ_JBHVWN010000027.1, forward strand.
CCGGCGCCGCGCGGCCCCCTCGGCATCACCATGCGCCTGTTCGTCCCGAAACCCGAGGTGCTGGACGGCCGCTGGAACCCGCCAGCGGTCCGCAGGATCTGAGCCGCGCGACGCACCGGAGCTCGAGGGCTGCACGACGCAGCCGCCGTGCAGCCCTCCTGCCCCACGCAGTCTCAGGTCTCGCGCAACGGGAAGATCCCGGCCCTCACCGACCGTCCACTCAGGGGAACAACCATGCCCGACCTCGGTATCACACACAGATCCGCCCCGGCCCTCCGCACGAACGCCCCATCGGCCGCCCGGGCCTGGGCCGTGGTGGCCATGATCACGCTGCTGATGGCCATCAACTTCGCCGAGAAGTCGGTCCTCGGACTCGCCGCTGATCCGATCATGAAGGAACTGCATCTCGACGCCTCCGAGTTCGGTCTGCTGGCCAGCAGTTTCTATCTGCTCTTCAGCCTCTCCGCGGTCCTGGTGGGCTTCCTGGCCAACCGGGTGCGCGCCAAGTGGATCCTTGGAATCCTCGCGGTGGCCTGGTCCCTGACCGCGCTTCCGGTGTTCCTCGCGGGCAGCCTGGCGATGCTGTTCGCGAGCCGGATCACGCTCGGCGCCGCCGAGGGTCCGACCGCCCCTGTCGCGGTCCATGCCGTGCACAAGTGGTTCCCGGACCGACGCCGGGCGATGCCCACCGCCGTCACCCAGGCCGGTGCAGTGCTGGGCACCGTGATCGCGGTCCCCGTGCTCAGCTGGTTCATCCTCCACCACGGCTGGCGCTCGGCGTGGCTGGTGCTGGCCGCGTCCTGCCTGGTCTGGGCGGCGGGCTGGCTCGTCGTCGGACAAGAAGGGCCGCTCACCGACGAGGCAGGCCCAGCAGCCGACGCGGCACCGGACGCTCCCCGCTATCGGCCGGTGCTGCTGAGCGGCTCCTGGCTCGGCATGCTGGTGTGCGCATTCGGCGTCTACTGGGCCGTCGCCGCCAACCTCGCGTGGGTGCCCACCTACCTGACCAAGGCCGGCGGGTACGCCCCCGCCACGGCAGGCAGACTGGCAGCCCTGCCGTCCGCGCTCGGTACGCTCGCGATGCTCGTCCTGCCGTGGCTCTCCGGTCGCTGGATGCGCCGGGGCGCCACAAGCCGGTGCGCCCGGGGCATCCCGGCCGGCCTGCTCGCGATCGTCAGCGGTTGCTGCCTCCTGGCCGTTTCAGCCGTTCCGGCCGGCCCGCTCCGGCTGGTGCTGCTGTGCCTCGCCTTCGGGCTGCCCGTCGCCGGGGTCCCCCTCATGTACCTCGTGAACGCCGAGATCTCGCCGGTCCGACTGCGCGGCGCCACCTCCGGACTGTGCGTCGGCATCGTCACCCTCGGCGGCATGTTCGCCCCCGTGGTCCTGGGCCGGCAGCTCGACGCCGCCGCCACCCCTGTCGCCGGCTATCAGGCAGGCTTCGCGCTGACCGCCGCCCTACTCGTCGTCGGCGGCATCGTCGCCGTCATCGCCGTCAACCCGGAGCGCGACGCCCGCCGGACCGGCATGCGCACATAGAAAGCGCGAGTCCGCAGCGGTGGGGGCCGGGAGCGGGGGACGACTCCCGCCCGGCCGCAGCCTTCCCACGGTCTGGCGGGGCAGTTCGGGTACCCGACTCGGCGTGACGGTCCATCGGTACGCTGCGTCGGGAAGTCTGGGTGGCGGAGGTGATCTTTGTGGCGGACGAGGACCCGATGCGCCGAATGCCGGCGGGTGGAGACGCGGGGGACTGGTGGGAGGGGCGATCTTGAACGCCTTGTTCACCCAGTCGCCGGTGGGACTGCACGTTCTGGATACGGAGCTGCGGGTCGTGCGGGTCAACACCGCCACGCGAGGCATGCGCGGCATGGCGGTCGAAGGCCTGCTCGGGCGGCATTTCGCCGAGGTCCGGGTGAGCGTCGCCAAGGTCTGGGCGAGAGAGAAGCAGGTCACCGCGCATGGCTGGATGCGGTTCCCGGGCCCCCTTGACGTATCCGCCGTGCTTCGGTCTCCACCTGCTCCCACCGGGTGCCGCTCTGCGCCATGGGTTCCTTGCACTACAGCCGATCTACGCCGCCAGGCCATGTCCCGTACATCGCGCAGTTCACTCAGGCCTAAAGCATTCATGACTTGAAGATCGTTTCTTCGCCGGTGTCGTCTCCCGTCTTTGCGCTCACCGTCGCCCCGTCGACCGGCTGCAGGACGGCCGGCATCGACGGACATGAGGCGCACCCTTGAAGTACGAACCCCTTGTCGAGTGACCTAAGAAGGGACCAACACTTCATGAAGCAACGCGATTTCGCTGCCGCCTTGACCGTGGGCGTGACCGCCCCCGCACTGCTGAGCGCGACCCCTGCGAGTGCGGCCGACCGCTCCGCCACCGGTCTGCTCCCTCACATGCGTGCCGTTCTGGCCTCGGAACTTGACGACAGGAACACGGCCGAAGTCCTGATCCCGCATGTCTACGATGTGGGCTTTGACTGGCATCCGGAGACGGCGCCGCCGGCGGAGTGCGACTTCGTCGTGGCGTACGCCTTCGGCAACCGTCCCCCGGTCGGTGGCGGCGACCCGACCAAGGTCCGCTACGAACCGGGTCCGGTGAACGAGCAACTCGCGGACACGGTCGCCAAAGTCCGTGCCCGGCGGGATGTCCCCGTCTATGCCCAGTGGGAGATAGCCCGCTTCCTGGACTCCAAGTACGGGATGTCCGACGTCACGTCGATCGAGCCGGTGATCGCGCCGGACGGCACAATCACCTATCTGAGCACCGACGGGGTCGCCGCCCAGGTTCTGGAGGCCCGCAAGAAGGCCCCGGGCGGCATAGGCACCGCCTGCGTCATCGGCTTCCGCGACCACCACAAGCGCTGCGTCCAGACCACCCGCGACCGAGGCATGAAGGCGTACGCTCCGCACGGCTTCGCCATGCCACACACGTACGACACGGAGTCGGGCCAGGCCTGGACCCGCCGCCGCGACCTCTACCTCGTACACGACATGCTGGCTCAGTGGACGGTCCTGCACGCCAAGCAGATTGCCGAGGCTTACCCGAACGGCTGACCAAGCGCTGACGGTCGCACTCGGATGCCGCCCTACGCGGCGCCCCGCAGAACCTCGAACGCTTCCCTCAGTAGCGCGGTGAAGTCGCCGACGGAGCGATGGTCCGCGTCCCCGGTGCTGTCGGAGGAGCAGGCGATCAGGGCGCCGCGGACGGCGGCGACCGCCGCGCAGGCCAACGGAGTACGGTGGGGCTTCTGTCTGGACATCGCCACGGGCCGGTTGCAATGGGTCAACGCCGGCCATCCGGCACCGCTGCTGATCCGTGACCGCGCCGTGGTGAACCGGCTGGAGAGCCCCACCACATTGCCGGTCGGCTTCGGCTGAGCAACCGACAGTCAGCGAGCGGATCCTGGAACCCGGGGACCGGTTGCTGTGCTTCACCGACGGCCTGATCGAGGAGCACCAAACCGGCGGGGAACAGTTCGGTGAGGAACGACTCATCGAGTGCACCAACCGGATCCTCCGTGACCGCACCGCGGTCAGGTCGGTGGTGCGTGGGCTCTCGCACGCCCTCAAGCAAGAACGAGGCGACGTCACCAGCGACGACGCGACCGTGTACGCGCGGGTTGCCGAGACTTGGATGTGTCGGCCATGACGGTCGGCAAGTGGCGCAAGCGGTTCGCGGAGTCACGGCTGGAGGGCCTGGCGGACACCGACCGGCCGGGGCGGCCGAAGGCCGGCCTGTCTCTGAGCGATCTTGAACGGGAACAGCTGACGCGTTGGGCCCGTCGGGCGAAGTCCTCGCAGGCATTGGCATTGCGGTCGAGGATCGTGCTGGCGTGCGCCGAAGACACGTCGAACAAGGGGGTCGCCAGCCGGCTGGGGACGTCAGTTTCCACGGTGGCCCGGTGGCGGCGTCGGTTTGTTGAGCTGCGGCTGGAAGGTCTGGCCGACGAACTGCGGCCGGGCCGGCCCCCATCGATCCTCCTCGACCGGGTCGAGGAGGTCGTCGTCACCACGCTGGAGACGTCGCCGCGTGATGCCACGCACTGGTCGCGGGCGTCGATGGCCGAGCGGACCGGCCTGTCGAAGGCGACGGTCGGACGGATCTGGCGGCAGTTCGACCTGAAGCCGCACGTCCAGGACACGTTCCACGATGCTACGACGGCCGAAGTCGCTGGAGACTGGGAAAGCATCGAGCGCACCCGAGTTGTGCTTCGCGAAGACGGAACGGCCCTCCTCGAGAGGCTCGACTTTGACCGTCGACGCCGAAGCAACCCTGTCGCACCCGCTCGGGCCGCAGACGTACGCGGCATGGCTGAGCCGGATCACTCCGTTCACGGACAAGGATCTCGACCCCGCCCGGCTCAGCGCACCGACCGGCTTCCGGATCGCACTGGGCGGCCCCGCGCAGGGTCTGGACGGCTTCCGCCGCACGCACATCGAGGCCACCCACGCCCGTCGCGTGGCCACCCTGGCAGAACCCCACGCCTCGCCGATCACCCGCTACCGGGACGTGGCCGTCGCCGCACTGGGCACCGTGGACGCCGACCAGGCCCACGCCTTCGTCACCCGGGTACTCGGACGTCTGACCGCCGACGACGAGGCCACCTACCGGGTGGCGATGACCCTGGCGCGGTACCTCGACGAGAACCGCAGCTGCACCCGGACAGCCGAACGGCTGATGATCCACCCCAACACTGTTGCCTACCGGGTCAACCAAGCCGAGCAGATCCTCGGCCGCAGCATCGACCGCGACACCCTGGACCTGCGGATGGCCCTGGTGCTGCTCCCATACTGCGCGGCCCGCCGCAGGCGTAGTGGATGGGGATACAAGCGTTCCGGGGTGGGTTGAGGTACACAGAGCCGTGACGGTGACGTGAGGTACGCGCTCCGTTCGCGTTCAGCCGCCACCACGCCCCTCACCAGCCCGTTCGTCCTGCTGGTAGGGATGGATGTGCTGGCCCAACGGCCCGTCCTTGGCGGCATCTGGTCGCCGACTTCGGTCATATTGGTCCCGTAGGCCTCGGTCACTCCAGGGCAGTGAGCGGGAGGCGCCTGAACGGAGTCGACGATGAACGCGCGAAGGGACGCTGCTGAGCGCCAAGGCGGGCCACACCCGACACGCGGCGCTTGGTTGGTGCTGGACGAGCAGGGCTTGGTGGCCGAGTGGAGTCCGGTGGCACGGGAGCTGCTCGGGTATCGGTCGGAGGAGATCGTGGGCCGGCCGGTGGCAACGCTGCTGGCCCCGGAGCAGCGGGCCTGCGGAGGTGGAACGTCTGGAGCGACTGTGGCCGCACGGCACCGGGGCGGGCACCGGCTCGATGTCTGCGCCATGGTGTCTGCGCTGCTGGACGAGGACGCGACCGTGCGCTGGTGTGTGCTTCTCGACCCCGCGGACCGAACCGAGGAGGAGATGGTCGACGCGGCGTTGCTCAGGGCGTTGCTGACCGAGTCCCCCCTCGGTGTGCAGGTCCTGGACCGGGAGCTGCGGATTGTCCGGCTGAACCTTGCCGGGCCGGGAATCCGGGGGGCGGTGGGCCAGGAGGCCAGCGGGCGCCGGGCTCGCGAGGTGGCTCCGGGCATGGTCGACGACGAGGCGGAGCGGAAGTTCCGGTCAGTGATGGAGACCGGCCGGCCGATGGCCTTCGACCACGTCGGCCGCCCGCCGGCCGACCCTGACCACGATCACACCTACGCCGTGACCCTCCTGCCCCTGAAGGACCCGGCCGGCGCCGTCCACGGGGTGGTCGTCGCCACACAGGACGTGACCGAGCGGCGACGGGCCCAGACCCGTCTGAATCTGCTGGTGAAGGCGGGCGCGCGGATCGGCACGACACTGGATGTGATGACCACGGCCGAGGAACTGGCCGAGGTCGCGGCGCCTGCCCTTGCCGACATCGCGGCGGTGGAGGTCCTCGACGACGTACTCGCGGGAGAGGCACCGCCGCCCGGTCCGGTGAGCTCTGAGGCGCTGCTGCGGCGGGCCGGCTTCCGCGCCGCCGAGGGGCTCCTCGCGCGGCCCGCCTATAGCCCGGGCGAGGTGATCCCGGGCTACCCGTCGTCCTTCACCGCGTGCCTTGCCGACCTGCGCCCCCGTCTGGTTGAGGAACTGCAGGTCGACCACGAGTGGCTGGCCCATGACCCCCGCCGCGCAGAGTTGATGCGCCGGGCCGGAGCGCACTCGATGATGGTCGTACCGCTCACCGCCCGGGGGGTGGTGCTCGGCCTGGCCAGCTTCTACCGGGTGCAGGGACCTGATCCGTTCGATGAGGACGACTTGGCCCTCGCCGCCGAACTCGGCGCCCGGGCAGCCGTATGCCTGGACAACGCGCGCCAGTACACCCGCGAGCGCAACGCCGCCCTCACCCTGCAGCGCAGCCTGCTGCCCCAGACCCTTCCCGTCCAGAGCGCCGTCGAGGTGGCCTGGCGCCATGAGTCCACCCGCGGCGGCGGGGACTGGTTCGACGTCATCCCGCTGTCCGGTGCACGCGTGGCCCTGGTGGTGGGACACCTGGTCGGGCACGGCATGCAGGCAGCAGCGGACATGGGCCGGTTGCGCACCGCCGTCAACACACTGGCCGCCCAGGACCTGGCCCCCGACGAACTGCTCGCCCAGCTCCACGACCTGGTGTCCGGCCCCACCAGCGAACACGCCCACCTGGCCGATGACGACTCCGCCGGCGCACACCTGGCGGAGGCCACTTGCGTGTACGCGGTCTACGACCCCATCTCGCGCCGCTGCGCCTTTGCCCGGGCCGGTCACCCCGCACCCGTGATCGTCCACCCCAACGGCTCGCTCGAGGTCCCCGACGTCCCAGCCGGTCCACCCCTGGGAAGCGACCACCCTCCCTACGAGACCACCGAGGTGGAACTACCGACCGGAAGCACCATCGCCCTGTCCACCCTCAACCTCGCCCAGGCCGGTAACCCACCCGAGGAGCCGACCAGCCCCTTGCGGATCCTCGGCAACCCCCACCAGACCCTCAAGGACACCTGCGACGCCGTGGTCCGAGCACACCAGGGCAGCGGCGAGGAGAGCATGGTGCTGCTGCTGGCACGCACCAAAAGCCTCGACGCCGACCAGGTGGCGACCTGGACCCTGCCCAACGACCCCGCACTCGTCACCACCGCCCGCACCCTCACCGGCCGACAGCTGGCTTATTGGAACCTGGAGGAACTGGAATTCACCACCGAACTGATCGTCAGCGAACTGCTCACCAACGCCATCCGATACGCCACCGGCCCCATCCAGCTGCGCCTGATCCGCGATCTCACCCTCATCTGCGAGGTCAGCGACGAAAGCAGTACCGCACCGCGCCTGCGCCACGCGTACGACACCGACGAAGGCGGGCGCGGCCTGTTCCTCATCGCCCAACTCACCCGACGCTGGGGCACCCGCTACGCCGCCCGAGGCAAGACCATCTGGGCCGAGCAAACCCTGCCCACGACAGAGCCCCGCGCAGAGAAGCCGGACGGTCAATCATCCGTCACCCGCTGAGGTTACCGGCGCTGGCAGGGGCGTTCGGGCGAGCGGGCAATGCCCCCGACGGGCGACGTCGGCAATGGTGCCGCTGACCAGCCGACCGAGGTGACTGATCCAGCCAACTTCCCTTCCCTTGTCGTCCACTGGAGATACGCACCTAGAATCCCCTCGTGGTCGTCTGGCGCTTTCACCCCTTCTGTGCGCCTCCCAGGGATGGCGGCTTCGGCAGGTGATTCCTTGGCGGCGTGGCCACGGGGTTGTTGACTTCTTCGTCCGTCGTTTTGCGGGGCCCGGCTTGCCGACCGTGTGCACGTCATAGCGTGGAGCGGGCGGGGTGTTCTTGCGACCGGATGGTCGGCCCGGGCCGGGCGGGAGGATTTCGGTGCTCCGGCAGGGGAGGCTGCCGCTTTCGGGCGGAGGTGCAGGAAATCGCGGCGGACTCGGGCGGGAGCAAGCTTGACGGGCGGACTCGGTCTCTCCCGCGGCCGTCGCAGGAAGCCACACTCGACGTCTCTGGGGCGGTCAACCATACGAAGGGCTCACCACGTCCCGCAGAACAACGTAGGGAAGCGTGGCAGTTCCTCAAACAGATCCTGCCGGACAGCACCCTGCGCCGCAGCTACTCGCGGTATTTCTCGTCCGACGCCGGTCGTTGAGCTGAACCGGATTATCGTCTTCGCCTAAAGTCCCCCTTGTTATGGCGCGCTCTGGCGACATTCCGTTAACCGGGCCTAAGCTTAAGCTTAGGAGGCCAGTCTGTCGGATTCCGCTATCCGATCCGCCCGCTTCACTTCCTCCGTACTCTTTGCGCTCGGCGCACTGAATGCTTGGTCCGGCCAGACGGCTGGGGAGTACGGTGCCATGTCCACCGGGCTGTGCATTTGCGTCTGTGCGGCCGGCCTGTTCGGCGAGGACCTACTGCAACGCGGCTACCACCGCGACCGGGCCGTCCTCGCACACATCGCGGCGCACCCCGGAGCAGCAAGTCGGGGCGTGGTCGGCGCCATTGGGGTTCATGAGCGTGTCGTAGCGCGAAAAACTTGACCGCCTCACGGGTGACGATCTGCTGGTGTTCGTCACGGACGACGCGACCCCAGCCCTGCGCTCATGTCAGTTGGCCTCCTGGCCGAGGCCAGACCGGGAAGCTATCGGATTCTGCTGGGGTGGCGAACAACATGGACCACGATCGCCGGTTGGCCAAACCGGCGATCGTCGTGGCCATTGAGGAGTTCGCATCGGCTGCGCTTGGCGGTGGTGACGCATGCCTCGAAGGGCTCCTGACTGGTAAAAAGCCTGGTCAGGCGCCATTTTTCTGTGGCTAGAAGAAGCCCAGCTTCTTGGCGGAGTACGACACCAGAAGATTCTTCGTCTGCTGGTAGTGCTCCAGCATCATCTTGTGGTTCTCCCTGCCGATGCCGGACTGCTTGTAGCCGCCGAACGCGGCGTGGGCCGGGTACGCGTGGTAGCAGTTCGTCCAGACCCGACCCGCCTGGATCGCCCGGCCCGCTCGGTAAGCGGTGTTGATGTCCCGGGTCCAGACGCCTGCCCCGAGCCCGTACAGGGTGTCGTTCGCCGTCTTGATCGCGTCGTCGAAGTCCGCGAAGGAGGTGACCGCGACCACCGGGCCGAAGATCTCCTCCTGGAAGACCCGCATTCGGTTGTCGCCCTCGAAGATGGTGGGCTGGACGTAGTAGCCGCCGGCCAACTCGCCGTCGTAGTCGATCTTCTGACCACCCGACAGGATCTTCGCCCCTTCCTGCTGACCGATGTCGAGATAGGAGAGGATCTTCTGCAGCTGATCGTTGGAGGCCTGGGCGCCGATCATCGTGTCCGTGTCCAGCGGGTGCCCCGGTACGATCTGCTCGGTGCGGGCGATGCCCGCCTCCAGGAACTCGCTGTAATGCCCGCGCTGGATCAGCGCACGCGACGGACAGGTGCACACCTCGCCCTGGTTGAGGGCGAACATGGTGAATCCTTCGAGGGCCTTGTCGCGGAAGTCGTCGTCGGCCGACCAGACGTCGTCGAAGAAGATGTTCGGGGACTTGCCGCCGAGTTCCAGGGTCACGGGCTTGATGTTCTCGGAGGCGTACTGCATGATCAGCCGCCCCGTCGTGGTCTCGCCCGTGAAGGCGATCTTCGCGACACGGGGACTGGAGGCGAGAGGCTTGCCCGCCTCCGCGCCGAAGCCGTTGACGATGTTGACGACACCGGGCGGCAGCAGATCGGCGACCAGGCTCAGCCACACATGGATGGAGGCAGGGGTCTGCTCGGCCGGCTTGAGGACCACCGCGTTACCCGCGGCGAGCGCCGGGGCGAGTTTCCAGGTCGCCATCAGGATCGGGAAGTTCCACGGGATGATCTGGCCGACCACACCGAGTGGTTCATGGAAGTGGTAGGCGACCGTGTCGTCGTCGATCTCGCTGAGCGAGCCCTCCTGGGCGCGCAGCGCACCCGCGAAGTACCGGAAGTGATCGATGGCGAGCGGGATGTCGGCGGCTAGTGTCTCCCGTACCGGCTTGCCGTTGTCCCAGCTCTCGGCGACCGCCAGTTCCTCCAGATGGGCCTCCATCCGGTCGGCGATCCGGTTGAGGACCGAGGCACGGTCGCCGGCCGCGGTGGCCCCCCAGGCGGGTGCAGCGGCGTGCGCCGCGTCCAGGGCGCGCTCGACGTCCTCGGCCGTGCCGCGGGCGATCTCGGTGAACGGGCGGCCGTTGACGGGGCTCGGGTTCTCGAAGTACTCGCCCCGGGCCGGCGGGACGTACGCGCCGCCGATCCAGTGGTCGTAGCGGGACTCGTACGAAACGATGGCGTCCGCGGTGCCCGGCGCAGCGTATCGGGTCATCTCTGTGGCCTCCTGGATCCGGTGCCGCCCGCCTTTGGACGGCCCTCGGCGCGAGGCTAGGGGCGGGGACGTTGCAACCTCGTTGCGCCCGGGCGCGGAGCGTTCAGCGTTGTTCGGCGTCGATGGCGCGGGCGCCGGCCAGCAGCGCCGGCCGTTGCCCGGGGGGCGCGGCCGCGGCGAGTGCCTGCCATACCGGAAGGTCGTCCTCACCCCAAGGGCTGTACGCCCAGTCAGCCAGCAGCACCGGGTCACCACGCGCGATCAGCGAGGCCCGCAGCTGATCGTCGAGACGGCGCCGCAGCCGGACGACCGACGGTGCCTGCGAACCCGGCAGCAGCGGTCCCGCGTACGCACTGAGCGCCGCGGCCACGGCTCCGGAGGCCAGCCTGCGTGCCACGGTGTCGAAGTCGGCGTCGACCGGCGCGGCGAACCGGTAGGGGCGGGAGAGAAGCAGTTCGGGACCGAGCAGCCGTCGCAGCCGGGAGAGTTCCGCCCTCAGCGTCACCGGGGTGACCGACTCGTCCTCGTACAGTTCGACGAGCAGCTCCTCGCCGCCGAGGCCCTCCGGATGGTGGGCAAGCGCCACCAGGATCTCGCTGTGGCGCCTGCTGAGCCGGACCTTGCGCCCTCCCGCGATGAGCAAGGCCTCGTCCCGTCCGAGCGCGTCGAGCTGAACGGACTCGCCGGCCGGCGCGGGTGCCAGCAGCGCGAGGTGGGACTCGGCGGCGCGCGCCACCGCCTGGACGAACGCCAGGCTGTGCGGATGGGCGAGCCGGTTGCCGCCGGTGATGTCCACGGCGCCCAGCACCCGTCCCGTGTGCGGATCGTGCACCGGAGCCGCGGCGCAGGTCCACTGCTGGACCGGCCGCAGGAAGTGCTCGGCGGCGAACACCTGCACCGGCCGGTCCACGGCGATCGCGGTTCCCGGGGCGTTCGTCCCCGCCGCGGACTCCGACCAGCGGGCGCCCTCCACGAAGTTCATGTCCCCCGCCCGGCGCCGCGCCGTGGCATGTCCCTCGACCCAGAGCAGCCGGCCGTGCGCGTCGCACACCGCGAGAAGGTGCTCGCCGTCCGTCGCGTACGCACTCATGAGCTCGCGGATCACCGGCATGGTGCGGGCCAGCGGATGCCCCTCCCGGTACGGCCCCAGCTCGTCCGCCCCCAGCTCGACCCGGGCCGCACCGTCCGGGCTGACCCGCGCCCGCGCGGAGCGGCGCCATGACTCGCCGACCACGGACCGGACCGGACGTTCCAACCGTCCCGCGGCGGTGAACACGTCGTGGGCGTGGCGCAGTTCACCGAGCCGCTCGCCGGGGTCAGTGCCGGTGGCCAACGCCACCCAGGGGTCCGTCAACTCGCCCTCCCGTGCAAGGTGCCTCGTGCACCCCCATCGTCGTCGCAGCGGGGCTCTGCGACAACCTCGGTGCGGAGAGTAATCGGACCGGTCTCGGGGTCAGCCGGTGCTGAAGAGGTTGACGAGGCGGATGTAGCGAACCCAGTCCCAGTCGGGGCCCGGGTCTGTGTGGTCGGTGCCGGGTACCTGGGCATGGCCGAGGATGTGCGCACGGTCCTTGGGGATGCCGTAACGGTCGCAGACCGATGCGGTCAGCAGCGCCGACTGCTCGTACAGAGCATTGGTGAAGTACGCCGGCTGGTCGACCCAGCCCTCGTGCTCGATGCCGATGCTGCGGGTGTTGTAGTCCCAGTTTCCCGCGTGCCAGGCGATGTTCTTCTCCCGGACGCACTGTGCGACGTACCCGTCGGCCGATCGCACCACGTAATGCGCGGAGACCTGCTTCGCCGGATTCTGGAAGATCCCGATGGCGTCGGCGAAGGTCTCCTGCGTGACATGGATGATCACATACTGCACCGGATACGCCGAAGGGCGCGTCGAGGCGGTGTAGTTGGAGGTGGACGCGGGCGTCCAGTGGGCCACCGGGTAGTCGGTGCTGCCCGCCGTCGAGGAGGCCATGGCGCGGGTGGACGCCGGGAGCAGAGCGGCGGCCGCGGTCGCCGCGCCGCCCTGAAGGATTCTTCTGCGGTGCATGAACGCTCCTGTGTGTGGGGGAGGGGAGAGGGAGCCGGTGGGTCTGCCGGTTCAGGAGCCGGACAGCACCGCGGCGGTCTCACGAAGGTGGCGGTGCAGGCCGCGGTGCGGGTCCCCCGCGGGGAGCCACTCCTTGCGGATCTTGGCCACGCAGGTGTAGTTGGTGTCGCAGACATTCGCCAGCGGAGCCTCGCCCGCCTGACTGACCAGCTGGTACGCGTCCAGCTCGGAGAACCCGTAGTCACGTGCCAGCCACTGCACCAGGTCCAGCTGCGAGATGCGGAAAGCATCTTCGAGGGGGCGGGCGGAACCGGTCGAGATGAGATGGGTGTCCGACTCGATCCGCGGCCATGGCGTCGCCACCCCTTTGAGGAGCTCCACCAGCACCACGGTGTTCATCGCGCACTCCACCGCGACCCCGCATGTCTCGCCCTCGCCCTGCCGGGCATGTCCGTCGCCCAGGCTCAACAGCGCTCCCTCGACATTGACGCCCAGGAAGCAGGTGACACCGGCCCGCATCTCGGGTGTGTCCATGTTCCCGCCGTGGGCGTCGGGCACCAGCGCCGACCGTACCTCCAGATTGGCGGGCGCCACCCCGACCGTGCCGTGCATCGGGTCCATCGGCAGCTCGATCCGGATGTCGCTGTCCCGGGCGCTGAACAGACAGGTGCGGCGGGCCCGGTCGAGCTGCCACATCCACACCACCTCGGGCAGCGGGGCCTGCAGCGTGGCCGTCGTGTGGGTGGAGGTGAGGGCGCCGAACAGCGGCACGGTCGTGGACGCCGCCCAGTCCCTGGCCGGCTCGACCGACACGAAGTGGACCGCGACGGTGTCGCCGGGCTCAGCCCCCTCCACATGGAACGGGCCGGTCTGCGGATTGAGGAACGGGAACTCGCACACGGCCGAGACCAGGTCCTTCTCCGAGCGCACCCGGCCCGCGAAGCAGTCCTCCGTGTACACGTCGAGGAAGGTGCCGGGCTCGATGCGGGCCACCGGTGCGGCGCCGCCGAAGGTCCACGCGTAGTCGCCCTCCTTGGGGCGCACGGTCAGGATCCGTGGGTCGTTCATCCTTGTTCTGCTCCTGTTCCGGTGTCGACGAAGGCCTCCGGGGCCTCGTCCAGATGGATGCGCCCGGTCTGCGCCACCCGCTCGGGGTGTCTGCGCACGAGCACCATCAGCACAACGATCCCGATCACCATCCAGACACCGACGACAGGGCCGGCGTACGAGATCGGGGCGCTCAGCTCGGAGACGAAGTCGAAGGCGGGGATCCCCGCGGCCGTGAGCAGCGCGGGGACGAACGCCGCGATACCCAGCACCGGGAAGAGGAGGTGCAGGACGGGGTTGAAGGCATCACGACGGCGCCGCAGGAAGTACCCGGCGCAGGCCAGGTTGACGACGATGTACACGCCGATGATCACGGTCACGATGACGGTGGCCAGCAGCACGAACGCGGTCACCGGGTCATAGCCGAACCCCAGTCCGAGCGCCGCGCCGACCGCGATCACGAACTGGACCGCGACACCCGTGACGGGGGAGCGGCGGCGCGGATGGAGCCGCGCGAACGCATGGGGGAACACACCGATGCGGCCGAGCGCGAAGGCGGTACGCGTCGACACGTTCGCGCACGCATTGGCGTTGGCCACGGTCGAGTTGACCACGGCGAGGAAGAGCAGCACCCAGAACAGCCCGAACGAGGCACGCGCCACACCTTCCCATGACGCCGAGCCCGAGGCGCCGAATCCGGCGAACCGGTCGGGCCCGAAGTACACGGACATGGCGTACGTGGTGAGGACGTACACCAGGCCGATGGAGAGTGCGGCGCCGAGTACCGCCTTGCGCATGGTGCGCCGTGGGTCCTTCGTCTCCTCGGCGAGTGGTGCGGCCGCCTCGAAGCCCGCGAACGCCAGTACGGTGTAGACCGAGCCGGCGAAGATTCCGCTGATGCCGACGTAGCCGTCCGCGGTGTGCGACGTACCGAAGACCGACAGGGTGTTGTCCGAACCCGCCTGCCCGATCAGCAGCACCGCGAACACGACGAAGACCAGCACCTCGAAGATGCCGAGGACGGTGCCGAACCGGGCGGAGGCCCGAACCCCGAAGTAGCCGGCGAGCGCGATGATCACCGCGCCCAGCAGCGACCACGGCCACCACAGATCCGCCGGATACGACGGCCACTCCTGGTGCAGGGTGCCCGCCGTGGTGAAGCCGAGCTGCAGCAACAGCAGTGCGGGCACCAGCGCCTCGACGAAGACATAGCCCCAGCCGACGAGGAACCCGACGCCCGGATGCAGGCCCTGCGCGGAGTACGTGGCGACCGAGCCGGCCGCCGGCAGATGACGGGCCAGCTCCGCGACACAGGAGGCGGTGAACAGGCAGGCCACCAGTGCCACCAGGACGGAGAGCGGCAGGCTGCCGCCTGCGAACGCGGCTCCCGACGGTATGGATGCGGCGATGGCGGCCGCGGGCGCCATCGCCGTGATGCTCTGGAAGAGAACTTCGCGCAGCCCGACGGCGTTGCGCAACAGCCCGGGACCCGATTCCCCCGACATCCCCGTGACCCCCCTCTGGTCCGTTGACCGGAATGCGTTGTCCGATGTACGGCCGAGCGTCTCGCGCGCCCTACCGTACGACCGCGACGCGAGTGACGGAAGACGGCAGGCGGACGAAAGTCGTTGCACCGAGGGGGAGTTGAGAAGAGTCGGCTGGCGGGTGGGTGGTCCGTCCGCTCGGTCGGCGCACCGGTTTCGGGCAGGGCCGGCGAGGTGAGCGCGGCGGGCGGCCCGGCCCGGCGTACGAGGGGCGCCGCCGTCGGGCGGAGCCGGTCATCCGTCGCCGAGCGCCACCGCCAGCGCCGTCGCGGGGTCGTCGTCCGCCGGGCCTGCCGGGATCCACCGTCCGTGCTCCTTGCGGTACGGCCACCAGCGTCCGTCCCGCCCGAACCGCAACTGTACGTCGCCATCGGCCGCCGTCCAACGGTTGGCGGCGGCGCGCAGCCGCGGGCGATCCCCCTCCTCCCATGCCGCGGCGAGCCGGGCGCGGGCACGGGCGAGGGACTCCGGATCCGGTGTCCACTCCTCGTCCAGCACGGTGAGCGCGGCAGCCCCGCCGTGGCCCCAGGCGCGCACCGCCACGTCGAGCGCGGTCCGTTGCCGCCCCGATCCGGTGGCCAGCCGTGACACGATCCACGGTTCCGGACGGGCGTCCGCGGTCAGCCGGACGGCGTCCTGTTCGGGCGTCAGCCCGTCCTGCACGGGCTGCTGTTCATGGCTCGGCGACAGAGCGTCCGCCAGCATGCGGTAGGCACGTACCGCACTGTCAGCCGCCAGTACCTCCAAAGCTGCCGGATCGAGGCCGGGTTCCGGTCCGGTCTCCGTGTCCAGCGAAGGCGCGGGACCGGGCTCCGCCGGCAGCGGCGGGGGAGCGGGCAACGGGGGCAGGATGTCCCGCGCAGCGAACGCCTCGTCCGCCGGAACGCCACGCCTGCGGTCGTTCTCCTCGTCGGACGGGTTCGCCGCGGCACGGGCCGCGATCCGCACCTGGAGCTCGTCGAGCAGCCGACGTTCGCCGCGGCCTCGCACCAGCAGCAGCACGAAAGGGTCCTGGTCCAGCAGCCGCGCCACCTGGTAGCAGAGGGCGGCGGAGTGCGGACAGTGGTCCCACGCCTCGCAGGTGCACTCCGGATCCAGATCGCCGATGCCCGGCAGCAGCTCCACTCCGGCCGCCGACGCGTCCTCCACCAGATGTGGCGGCATCTCCCGGTCGAGCAGTGCCGCGATGTGTCCGGCCCGGTCGACCGCCATGTCCAGGAACCGGTCCCACTCCTCCTCGCTCAACTGCTGGAGCAGCACATCGCTGCGGTACGCGGTCGTGTCCTGGTCGTGCACGACCGCGGTGATCCTCCCCGGCCGCACCGACACCGCGCCGACCCTGCCCTCGCGGGCGAACCGGCGTCCCTTCCTGACCTGTTCGCCGTCGAGTGCCGTGTCCTCGAGTGCCTGCAGCCATGCCCGGCCCCACCAGGACTCGGCGAAGCCGCGGCCCCGCGCGGGTGGCAGCGCGGTGAACGTCCGCTCCTGCCCCGGCACCGCCTCCTCGGCGCTGCCTCCGTCGGTCTCGTGGCCGGGATCCTCGTACCCGTCGTTCCCGTATGCGTCGATCATCGCGCGCCCCCTCGCAGCTCGACCAGGTCCGCCAGTTCCGCATCGGTGAGTTCGGTCAGCGCGGTCTCCCCGGAACTGAGCACCGCGTCGGCGAGCCCCTGCTTGCGGGCCAGCATGTCCGCGATCCGGTCCTCGACCGTTCCCTCCGCGATCAGTCGGTGGACCTGCACGGGCTGGGTCTGCCCGATGCGGTATGCCCGGTCGGTGGCCTGCGCCTCGACCGCCGGGTTCCACCAGCGGTCGAAGTGCACCACATGGCCTGCCCGGGTGAGGTTGAGCCCCGTACCGGCGGCCTTCAGCGACAGCAGGAAGACCGGTGTCCCGCCCGCCTGGAAGCGGTCCACCATTGCCTCGCGCTCCGGGACAGGGGTACCGCCGTGCAGGAACTGGGTGCGTACACCGCGCGCCGCCAGATGGCGTTCGAGCAGTCGCGCCATCTGCACGTACTGGGTGAACACCAGCACGCTTCCGTCCTCGGCGAGGATCGTGTCGAGCAGCTCGTCCAGCAGTTCCAGCTTCCCCGAGCGGCCGGCGACGCGCGGCTGTTCCTCCCTGAGGTACTGCGCCGGGTGGTTGCAGATCTGCTTCAGCGCCGTCAGCAGTTTCACCACGAGTCCGCGTCGGGCGAAGCCGTCGGCGCCGGAGATCTCGGCCAGGGTCTCCCGTACCACCGCCTCGTACAGACCGGCCTGTTCAGCCGTGAGTGACACCGCGTGGTCCGTCTCCGTCTTCGCCGGCAGTTCCGGGGCGATGCCGGGATCGGATTTGCGCCGCCGCAGCAGGAACGGGCTGACCAGAGCGGCGAGCCGCTCGGCCGCCGCGGGGTCGCCGCCGCGCTCCACCGCCCGGGCGTACCGCGAACGGAATGTCCCCAGCCGGCCCAGCAGCCCGGGGGTCGTCCAGTCGAGGATCGCCCACAGTTCGGAGAGGCTGTTCTCCACGGGCGTGCCGGTGAGGGCCACCCGCGTTTTCGCACCGATCGTGCGCAGCTGCTTCGCGGTCGCCGAATACGGGTTCTTGACATGCTGTGCCTCGTCGGCAACCACCATGGACCATCCGGCGCCGGCGAGTTTCGCGGCGTCGAGCCGCATCGTGCCGTAGGTGGTGAGGACGAACTCGCCGTCCTCCAGGGCCTCCAGACCGCGGGACGCCCCGTGGAAGCGGCGCACCGGTGTGCCGGGGGCGAACCTCTCGATCTCCCGCTGCCAGTTGCCCATCAGCGAGGCCGGGCAGACCACCAGAGTGGGTCCGGCGGTCTCCTGGAGGACCTGCCGGTGCAGATGCAGGGCGATGAGCGTGATGGTCTTTCCGAGGCCCATGTCGTCGGCGAGGCAGCCGCCGAGGCCGAGTGAGGTCATGGTGTGGAGCCAGTTCAGCCCGCGCAGCTGGTAGTCGCGCAGTGTGGCCGCAAGCGCGGTGGGCGGGCCGACCGTCTGCCGCTCACCCGATTCGGGTCGGGCGAGCCGGGCCCGCAGCCGTTCCAGCCAACCGGTGGCCTGCACGTCGACCCGGCGGCCGTCCACCTCGGCGGAACCGGTCAGTACGGCGCCGAGCGCCTCGATCGGGGTGACCTTGCGGTCCTGCGCCCGGCGGGCGCGGCGTACGTCCTCGGGGTCGACGAGAACCCACTGGTCGCGCAGCCGGACGATCGGCCGGCCGGCCTCGGCAAGCCGGTCCAGCTCAGTCCGGCTGAGCTTCTGGTCGCCGAGTGCGAACCGCCAGTTGAACGCCAGCAGAGCGTCGGCCGACAGGAGCGAGGGTGTGTCGGACGCGGACCGCGCGTCGTGGGATTCGCGCTCACCGTCGTGATCACCGTCCCCCTCGTCCGGCGGGCCGATCACGGCGCGGGCGGTGAGGGTCCGGGCCAGCTCCTTCGGCCAGTGCACCTGGACCCCGGTCGCGGCGAGCGCCCGCGCGGCGGAACCGAGCAGTTCGGTGATCTCGTCGTCGGCCGGTTCGACGGCGTCCGGCACGGCCGCCGACAGCAGCGGGGCCAGGGGTGGCCAGGCACGGGCGGCCCGGCGCAGGGCGAGGAGGGCGTCCATCCGGGCCCGTGGGCCGAAGCCGTTCGCGCCGCCCGCCCAGACGGCGGCGGCATCGGCGACCAGCGTCGGATCGCTGACGCTGTGGATCTGCAGGACCGCGCGGAAAGTGGGTCCGCCACCGGTCTCGTCGTACGTGTGGCCGCCGCCCGCGCCGCAGAGCTCGATGCGCAGTGAGAGCCGCACACCCGCGTCGTGGCCGGCCGCCACATCGGCGGCCCAGGCGCGCTGCTCCGGAAGATGCTGCGGGGCGTCGGCGGCGAACGCCGGGCTGCCGGTGGCGAACGCCGCGGCGGGTGTGCGCGGCAGACCGTCCGCCACGGCGTCGAGGAACTCGCGCAGCAGCCGCTCCGGCTCGGGCAGCAGTACGGGTTCCGCCGACGCGTCGAGTGGTACCGCGTGGGCGGTGGGCGGCATGGAGGCGGCGAGGTCGCGGATCCGATCGAGGTCGGCGGCGGTCAGCGGACCGGCCCGCCAGGCGTCGTGGTCGGTGGCGCTCAGTCCCGGCAGCAGGAGTCCGCGGGCCGCGAGTTGCAGCGAGAGGAGCGCGGCCGCACCCCAGAACGCAGCCGCGGAAGAGGCATGTGCCGAGGCTCGTGCGCGGGTCAGCACCGGCAGGGCGTCGCGCACCGGCAGCAGCAGCGCCTGGACTCCGTACGGGCGGGCATCGGCTCCGACGACAGCCAGTTCCCCGATCGTCCCAGGGGCGTCGGGCGGGCTGCTGCCGTCCGGATTCCAGAAGGCCATACGACCGGTGCGGGCAGGGTCCGAGGGCAGAAGGACGACGGAGCAGCGGGAGAGCGCGGAGATCTCGGCGAGGGTCGCCGCGGGAAGCCTGTGCACAGCGATGTCAGATTCCTCAAATTTGACTAGTGGGGGCCCAAGGTCGCCGAGGGTACCTCAAGCGCACGCCGCCCGGGAGCCGGACGGCCGTGACCCAGGTCACGTGGCCGGTCTCCGTGAGCCGTCGGGTGCAGCCAGCACCACCCTGCGGGGAGGGGGCTGCCCCCCCGCATTCCCGGGTGGTGGCGCCATGGCTGCCGCGGATCCCCTGCCCGTACGTTTCAACAGGTCAGAGCAGATCTCAGCCCTCCCAGAGACCGGAGACGACATGCCCCAGGCCGTAGCCACCGTCGCGGACCACGCTCGCGACCGTGCCGGAAGCACGGACAGCGCGGGAGGTGTGGGGGCGGCCGGGAACGGGGACGCTGCCGGCGGGTCGGGCAGCGACTTCGCACCGCTCTTGCGGGCCGTCAAGGCACAGGGACTTCTGGAACGGCGCACCGGATGGTACGCGGCGCGCATCGCCACCAATCTCGCCGCCCTGGGCGCAGTGGTCACCGCCCTGGTCCTCCTCGGCAACACCTGGTGGACGCTGCCGCTCGCACTGCCGCTGGCGATCGTGTGGTCGCGGACCGCGTTTCTCGGTCATGACGCCGGACATGCCCAGATGACCGGCGACCGCAGGGCGAGCCGGATCATCGGTCTCGTCCACGCCAACCTGCTGCTCGGCATGAATGAGGCCTGGTGGAACGAGAAACACGTACGCCACCACGCCAACCCCAACCACATCGACAAGGACCCGGACGTCGGCGTCGGAGCCCTCGTCTGGACTCGGAAGCAGGCGGCGCAGCGCGAAGGGATCGCCCGTGCGCTGACCCGTAACCAGGCGCGGTTGTTCTTCCCGATGCTGCTCCTCGAAGGCATCGCCCTCAAGATCTCCGGCTTCCAGTTCCTGCGACGGCAGCCCGTCCGCGAGCGCGGCCTGTCCGCCCTGCTCCTCGTCAGCCACCTCGGGCTGTACGCGACTCTGCTGCTCGCCGTCATGTCGCCCGGCAAGGCCGTCGTCTTCGCGCTCGTGCACCACGCGCTGTTCGGGCTCCACCTGGGAATGGCCTTTGCGCCGAACCACAAGGGAATGGAGATGCCCGACCCGGAGGGCGACCGCTGGGGACATCTTCAGCGGCAGGTCCTGACCTCGCGAAACGTGCGCGGTGCGGTGCTGACCGACTGGTTCCTCGGCGGCCTCAACTACCAGATCGAGCATCACCTCTTCCCGAGCATGCCACGCCCCCACCTGCGCCGGGCACAACCCCTGGTACGGGCCCACTGCGAGGCTCTCGGCATGCCGTACGCGGAGAC
Source organism: Streptomyces sp. NPDC058231 (assembly GCF_042882275.1). Lineage (NCBI taxonomy): Bacteria > Bacillati > Actinomycetota > Actinomycetes > Kitasatosporales > Streptomycetaceae > Streptomyces > Streptomyces sp. NPDC058231. The sequence goes on from NZ_JBHVWN010000027.1 coordinate 30,687, forward strand.
CGGCCTGATCGAGTCCTATCGGCAGGCCCTGCGGCACATGCACGAGGTCGGCGAGCCGCTGCGGTGAGCCGGCCGGTGTCCGCGGCCGCGAACCGGAACCGATGGGGACGCACGGGCGTTCTCACAGCAGGAGCGGCTTGAGCCGCGTAGGAGGCAGGGACGATGTCGAACAGCGCAAAGATTGCCATCGGGGGAGTGGTCGCGGCAGTCATCCTGATGCCGTTCATCGGATTCTGGCTGTCACTGCTGGTGCTGATCGGAGTGCCTGCGGTGGCCTATCTGATGCTGGATCCCTCCCAGCGGCGCAGGCTCCGCAGGATCACCCGCAAGGAAATAGGTCGTTGAGAGGGGTTCTCCGTAGATGAGCGGAACAGTCACCGCGGTCAGTAGTAACGGCACGTACACGTTCACCAAGCCCAACCGTGCATGCATCACCCTGCTGGCCGGACTCGGTGTGGAGGGGGACGTGCACGCGGGAGTCACGGTGAAGCACCGCTCCCGGGTCGCACAGGATCCCACGCAGCCGAATCTCCGGCAGGTCCACCTCATCCACGAAGAACTCTTCGACGAACTGCGCGCGGCGGGCTTCGAGGTCGCCCCCGGCGATCTCGGGGAGAACGTCACCACCCGCGGCGTGGACCTCCTCGCCGTGCCTGTCGGCACCCTGCTGCACCTCGGCACCGAAGCCGTGGTCGAGGTGACCGGACTGCGCAACCCGTGTGCGCAGATCGACAACTTCCAGCACGGGCTGCTGAAGCAGGTCGTCGGACGGGACGCAGCAGGCGGCATCGTGCGCAAGGCGGGCATCATGGGCGTCGTCGTGACCGGGGGGACGATCCGGCCCGGAGACACCGTGAAGGCCGACCTGCCCGCTGAGCCGCACCGCCCGCTGGAACGCGTCTGAGGTCCGTCCCGTGAACCGTGTCGGCCGGGCGGATCACGGGATCACCCCGGCACCGGGGCAAGTGCTCTCGGCGCCGGGAACTCGAAGCCGCCCGGCCGACGGCCGAGCGCCGTGGCTCAGGAGGGGCGCACCGCCAGCGTGTCGAGTGCTTTCAGCAGGGTGGGCAGCTCCGTCCCGCGGCCGACCGGCAGGACCTCGCCGGGTTCCTCGTCCAGAAGAATGAAGGCGATGTCGTCGGTCCTGGCGACCAGGGACCAGCCGGGGCCGTCGGCGCGCAGGGTGCGGGCGTCGCCCGGCGCGAAGGAGGAGCGGATACGGCCGGGCGGCGGAGGACTGTCCACATACGCATGGGCCTCCGCGAGAGCACGCCGGACACCCGGGTGCGCGCCGGAGGGCGCGCCGTCGTCCGTGCTCGTCTCCCCGCTCTTCTCCCCGGCGTCGGTTTCCCCTTCGGCGGGCGCCGGGCCGGGGGAATCCGCACCGGCGATGTCGGCGGTGTCCGGTTCCGCGGCATCGGCCCCGTCCGCGCCGGCCGCCCCCGCGAACGCCGTCGCGTCGTCGATCTGCTCGCGCCAGGCCGCCCACTGCAACGCGATCTCATCAGCGCCCATCCGTCGCTGTGCCGGTCCCCACGACTCCGTGTCGGGCGGGCTCAGCGGCGTCAGATCGTCCTCCCCGGCCTCCGGCTCCGGGTCGTGCGGTGCCGGCACCCCGGGCGCGGCGACCGCCAGTGCGAGTGGCCAGCCGGGCAACGCGCAGACCACGGAGCGGTCGTCGGGGGAGAGGTCGTACTCCATGCCGCAGTCCCAGGAGGCGATCGCGACCGCGACCAGGGACACGTCATCGATGACGACGGTCCACCTGGCCCCGCCGCCGTCCTGGCCGAGGACGAGTCCGTAACCCTCTGCATACGGTTCGAGGCCGAGTGCCGCGCATGCGGCCGGGTAGTCGTCGCCGAACACGCTCGGGAACTGCGCGGGTGTCAGCAGCACCGCGGTCAGCACATACAGCGCGTCGTCCTCGGCGACTGTGTCGTCCGTCCCGGCCACAGCACCCTCCTCGTCCCTCATCGTTTTCCGTCGGCGCACCTTAACCAGTGGGTAACCCGGTCGTCGAGGCCCTGACGAGGCAGAACCCTCCGGGCCGTCACCGAGTGGACGCCGCGGTTCAGTCGGCGGACAGTCCGAGGAGCGTACGGGCCACGGTCCGCGGTGACTGGCCGCGCTCACGCGCCAGTGCGGTGACGGCCCGGCAGGCCAGCTCGTTGACGCCGAACGAGAGCGCCTCGGGCGACACCCAGCCGCTTGCCTCGTCCATCCGCTCCTGGTCGTCCTCCACGGACGCCGCGACATAGGTGGCGGCCGCGTCGAACAGATTGTGCTGCTTGCGCTGCCTTTCCCCACGCGGCGGTGTGGCGCGCTCGCCCTTCCGGCCGGGTGACACAGCCTTCCGCAGACTGCTGAGCATGTCGATCATGGGGGACCGCCTTTCCGGGAAGTCGTGCACGCATGGTGCGGTCGCACGTACTTACGGTCTTACCCCGCCACATAGAATTGGACCTTCGGCCGAGGAACGGGGGCAGTGCAGTGAAGCGATACGACCGGCTGAAGGAGATTCAGCGGCTCGATCCGGAGCGGGACTTCCTGGAGATCTACCGACTCACGGTGACCTACGAATTCCCCTGGGACATCACCAGGGCCCTCGAACTGGCCCTGTACCGCACTTACGCGGTCCCCGCCATCGGCCGGCTCCTCGCCGAGACGGCCGAGCTGACGGACCGTTCACAGAAGCGGTACGACGACACCGCACTGCTCCTGGACGCCGTCGTGGAGCACGGCTTCGACAGCGATCCGGGACGCACGGCGATCCGCCGGATCAACCAGATGCACCGCAGCTACGACATCAGCAACGACGACATGCGCTACGTGCTGTGCACGTTCGTGGTCGTCCCGAAACGGTGGCTCGACAGCTATGGATGGCGCAGGCTCACCGGCCACGAACTGCGTGCCTTCGCCGTCTACTACCGCACTCTGGGTGCCCACATGGGCATCAATGACGTGCCGCAGACGTACGAGGAGTTCGAGCGCACCCTCGACACGTACGAGGACGAGCACTTCGGCTGGGACGAGGGGGCACGCAAGGTCTCCGACGCCACGCTGGCGCTCATGGGTTCCTGGTATCCGGCGCCGCTCGCACCCGCCGTCCGGAAGGCCGGCCTCGCGCTCCTCGACGATGCGCTGCTGCGGGCGTTCCGATACGAACGTCCTGGTCCCCTTGCCCGCGGTCTCACCCGCGGTGCGCTGCGGCTGCGGGCGCGGGCCGTGCGGCTGCTGCCGCCCCGGTCCACCGCGCACCACGCGCGCCAGAACCCGGAGATCAAGGGCTACCCGGACGGTTACGAGGTCGGCGAACTCGGTACGTTTCCCACCCCGGGTACCGGCGGCTGCCCGATTCCGCACAAGCGGCGTCCGGATACCCCGGTCGAATGAGCACGTGAGCCGGGTCCGGATCAGTCCGTCCGTACGGCACGTGCGAAGAACCGCGCGTCCTCGTCGGTGTACGAGACCAGTCGCCAGCCCGAACGCGCCAGCAGTGGACGGAGCCTGGGCTCGGCCCGCAGATCGTCGTCCGTGATCCGGCGGCCGTGTCGCGCGGCCAGCGCGGCCCGGCCGATCGGATGGAACAGCGCCAGCTGCCCACCCGGCCGTACCGCGCGGGCCAGCTCCGCCAGCCCCGGACCGGGAGGCGACAGATGCGAGATCAGCCCGGCACCGAACACCGCGTCGAGGACCCCGGCCTGCAGCGGCAGACGGGTGACGTCGGTGAGGAGCAGCTGACCGCTCCGGTCGCGTCCGGCCCGGCCCGCGGCCTCCAGCATGGCCGGGGTGAGGTCGGCTCCCAGGACCCTGCCCCGTGGTCCGACGGCCCCACGCAGCGCGGGCAGCGCCCGTCCCGTACCGCAGCCCGCGTCGAGGACGGTGTCGCCGGGGCGTAGCCCGAGCGCTCCGACGGCCGCGGCGTACGCCGGACCGTCGTCCGGGAACCGGTTGTCCCAGTCCGCGGCACGTGCGGCGAAGAAGTCCTGGACCTGCGTCTGGTCGTCAGCCATACCGACATGATCGCGCATGAGCAGTCGGAGCGAAACGGAGTGAAACGGACGGGATTGGCCTACATGTTCGAGCACGGTGCGATCGTTCGGGGCTATTTCTCTGTCATGTTTCGTCAGCTTTCGAAATGCGCCCCAGGCGCGCGCCCCCGGGGCGACTAGCGTCCCCGAGTCATGGGACACCTGGACCACGCCACCTTCGGCTGGCTGACACCTGTGCTGTCGTACGCGATGGCAGCGATCGGCGCGGCGCTCGGACTGAGCTGCACCGTGCGCGCACTCGAGACGAGCGGCCGGTCGCGCCGCAACTGGCTGCTCACCGCCGCCTCCGCCATCGGCAGCGGCATCTGGACGATGCACTTCGTCGCGATGCTCGGATTCGGTGTGACCGGCACCGACATCCGCTACGACGTGCCGCTGACCCTGCTGAGCCTCCTCGGCGCCATGGTGGTGGTCGGCGGCGGGGTCTTCGCCGTCGGATACAGCCGCGACCGGACCAGGGCGCTCCTCATCGGCGGGTTCGGCACCGGGCTCGGCGTCGCCAGCATGCACTACCTCGGGATGGCGGCGCTGCGGCTGCACGGCACGATCCACTACGACCCGCTGCGGGTCGTACTCTCCGTCGTGATCGCTGTCGCCGCCGCGACGGCTGCCCTGTGGGCGGCGCTCAACATCAAGTCACCGCGTGCCGTCGCACTCGCCTCGCTCGTCATGGGCGCGGCGGTCAGCAGCATGCACTACACAGGAATGCTGGCGGTCGGCGTCCACGTCACACCCTCCGGCAGCGAACTCCCCGGTGCGACGACGATGCAGTTCATCTTTCCCCTCGCTGTCGGGCTGGGCTCGTACCTCTTCCTGACCTCGGCGTTCGTCGCCCTGTCCCCGTCGGCCGGGGAGCGTGCCGCATACGTCTCCGCCGAGCGCGCCGCGGAACCTTCCGACACGTACGCCGGAGGCCCCACGCGATTCACGAAGCGCGCGGGCGAACCGGGCACACGTCGTGGTTCCGGCGGTCCCGACGTCGTCCCGTCGGCGACGCCCTGACATCACGGCACAGCACCCATTCTTCACTCCCGCCAAGAACCACATCCGGAACGAGGAGGCCATGCGCCCACCCCGCACGACCCCGGACCCCGGCGCGACGACCGCCACCCGGCCCAGCTCCTCGCCCGCGGCCCGCGGACGCCGCGCACACGCGGGACCGCCCGCCGACGAGAGCGCCGAACGCGACGCACGGCTGCTGCTGACGCAGGACACATCCGGGCCCCGCGGACGACGGACCCTGCGCCCGAGGACCGTACGCGCCAAGATCATCTCGTTGCTGATGGTGCCCGTCGTCTCGCTGCTGGCGCTGTGGGGCTTCGCCACGGTCAACACCGCCCAGGACGTGGCACGACTGAGGCAGTTGCAACGGGTCGACACGGAAGTCCGGGCCCCCATATCGACCGCTGTCGCAGCGCTCCAGGCCGAGCGCAGAGCCGCGCTGCTCCAGACCGCCGCTCCTGGCGGCGCGCACGCCGCAGCACTGGAGCAACGGGCCGGACGGACCGACTCCGCTCTCGCCGCACTCCGACTGGACAAGCACCACACCATCGCGGACACCGGGAATCTCCCGGAGGGCGTCGCCGACCGTCTCAACCAGTTCCTCGACAGCACCGGCGCACTGCGTACCGCGAGCGGCCACGAAGGGAGCCGGGAACGCGACCTGAGCGCCGTGTACGACCGTTACACCGAGGCGGTCACCGCGGGCTTCGCCGTCTTCGGCGCCCTCACCGGGATCCAGGACGACGCGGCGGGATCCGACGCCCGCGTACTCCTCGAACTGGCACGCGCCGACGAGATGCTGGCACGTGAGGACGCCCTGCTCGCCTCGGCCGCCCTCACGAAGAGCCTCGACGGCCGCCGGCTGGTCCAGTTCACCGGGGCGGTGGAGACGCGCAGGAACCTCGTCGAGACCGCGGGCGCCGATCTGCCGGCCACCGAACGGGCCACCTGGCGGAAGTTCACCGCCCGGTCCGCGTACCACCGGATCGAAACGGCCGAGGACACCGTGCTCACGGCGCGTCCCGGCCGGGCAGCCGCCGGGGCGGTGTCCGCCGCCGACTGGGATCCGGCAGCCGCGAGCGTACGGAGTGAACTGCGCACCATCGACGACGGTGCGGCGGGACGCGTGGCCGACCGGGCCGATCCGCTGGCCGGCGGACTGCTCACCCCGTCCGGGGCAGCCGTCCTCTTCGGCTTCGTCGCCGTCGCCGCCTCGCTGGTCATCTCCGTGCGCATCGGCCGGGCTCTCGTCGTCGAACTCGTCAGCCTCCGCAACAGCGCCCTGGAGATCGCCCGCCGCAAGCTGCCGCGAGCGATGCAGCGGCTGAGAGCGGGCGAGGAGCTCGACATCCAGGCCGAGGCGCCGCCCGGCCCCGCCTCCCAGGACGAGATCGGCCAGGTCGGTGAGGCTCTCGGCACCGTGCACCGGGCCGCCCTCAGCGCCGCGGTGGAACGCGCCGAACTCGCCGACGGCATCTCCGGGGTCTTCGTCAACCTCGCCCGGCGCAGCCAGGTGCTGGTCCACCGCCAGCTCAATCTGCTCGACAGCATGGAGCGCCGCGCCGACGATCCCGACGAGCTCAGCGACCTTTTCCGCCTGGACCATCTGACCACCCGAATGCGGCGGCACGCGGAGAGCTTGATCATCCTCTCCGGAGCGGCCCCCGGGCGCGCCTGGCGGATGCCCGTACCGCTGACCAATGTCGTACGCGCGGCCGTCTCCGAGATCGAGGACTACGCCCGGGTCGAGGTACGGCAGCTGCCCGACGCCGCGGTCAAGGGCACCGCGGTCGCCGACCTCACCCACCTGCTGGCCGAACTCGTCGAGAACGCAGCACAGTTCTCGCCCCCGCACACCAAGGTGCGGATCACCGGCGAGCCTGTCGGCAACGGCTACGCCCTGGAGATCGAGGACCGCGGACTCGGCATGGGCAGCGAGCTCCTGGGCGAGGCGAACCGGCGCATCGAGCAGGCGGAGGCGCTCGACCTCTTCGACAGCGACCGGCTCGGACTCTTCGTGGTGAGCCGCCTCTCGGTCCGGCACCACATCAAGGTCAAGCTGCGCACCTCACCGTACGGCGGGACGACAGCGGTGGTCCTGCTGCCGACCGCACTCCTGCAGGGCGCACTCCCGGCCGGCGCGGAGGACGCCGAGAAGACATCGGTCGAGCGTCAGCACGCGAGCGACCCCGTGACGTCCGGCGCCGCAGCCGTCCCCCGAGCGGTGCGTCCCCAGACCACGGCGTTCCCCGCCCCGGTACCCGTACCCGCATTGGAGTCCCGGACCGGTCCCACGGCCGGAGTCACCTCGCTGCGCCCCCGCTCCCGCAGGACGGACGGGGACAGGGTGGAGGACCGGGCCGAGGGCGACGGCAGCGAGACCCGGGGGAGTCATGAGAACCAGGGCGACGGCGACGAAGGTCTGCCCCGCAGGGTGCGGCAGGCCAGTCTCGTCCCGCAACTGCGCGAGGAGCCCCGGTCGGAGCCGGTCCGCAGCGGGGGCGGCAACGGCGCGGACGGACCGGCGGCACGCAGCCCGGAACAGGCCAGGGACCGCATGACCGCCTATCGCAACGGCTGGGTGCGCGGCGGGGGCCCGGTACCCGGCACGCCGGTGCCTCGCCGGACCACCACCGAACCCCGCCCCCGCAGCGAAGGAGACGATGCATGATCGCGAACGAGTGGACCGAGGCGCGCCGAACGTCGGGCGAACTCGACTGGCTGCTGGACGACCTGGTCGCCCGGGTCGGCGAGGTCCGCCACGCCGTGGTGCTCTCCAGCGACGGCCTGGCGGTGGGTGCTTCCAGTGCGCTGAGCCGCGAGGACGCCGAGCATCTGGCCGCGGTGGCCTCCGGCTTCCACAGCCTGGCGAAGGGAGCCGGAAGGCATTTCCAGGCCGGCGAGGTGCGCCAGACGATGGTCGAGATGGACGAAGGCTTCCTGTTCGTCGTGGCTGCGGGAGACGGCTCCTGCCTCGCCGTACTGAGCACGGCCTTCGCCGACATCGGCCTGGTCGCCTACGAGATGGCCCGGCTCGTCAAACGGGTCGGCGAGCATCTGCGGACGCCGCCGCGGCTCTCCGTGCCCCCCTCCGCGGCCGGCTGAGGGCGGAGACAGCAGTGGACATGATCAACGAGGGTCCGGGATCCGGCCGACGCTTCCCGGACCCGCTCGAACTGCCGGGCAGCCAGTGGTACGACGCCGAGGCAGGACCGCTGGTCCGCCCGTACGCCATGACGGGCGGGCGGACCGAACCGGGCCCGAGCGGGGTGCACTTCGACCTGATCGCACTCGTCTCCATGGAAGATCACGCTCCGGAGAGCTCCGAGGACTTCCCGCTGGGCCCCGAACACCGCGCGCTGCTCGCGCTGTGCCACGCCGAGACCCAGTCCGTGGCCGAACTCTCCGCGGACTCCGACCTCCCGGTCGGCGTCGTCCGGGTACTCCTCGGTGACCTGCTCGAAGCGGGCCGTGTACGGGTCAGCCGCCCCGTGCCCCCCGCGCAGCTTCCGGACGAGCGCATTCTCCGCGAGGTGATCAACGGACTGCGGGCGCTGTGAACCCGCTGCCCGGGAAGGCCGCCGGAGGGGCCGGCCGGGTCAGACGTTCACGCCGTAGTCGGACGCGATGCCGGCCAGTCCCGACGCGTACCCCTGGCCCACCGCGCGGAACTTCCACTCCGCACCGTGCCGGTACAGCTCACCGAAGACCATGGCCGTCTCGGTGGAGGCGTCCTCGCTGAGGTCGTACCGGGCCAGTTCCACGTCGTTCGCCCGGTTCACCACGCGAATGAAGGCGTTGCGTACCTGGCCGAAACTCTGGCCACGGCTCTGCGCGTCATGGATGGAGACCGGAAAGACGATCTTCGCGACCTCCTGCGGGACGCCGGCCAGGTCCACGTCGATGGACTCGTCGTCGCCCTCGCCCTCACCCGTCAGGTTGTCGCCGGTGTGCTGAACCGAACCGTCAGGACTGGTCAGGTTGTTGTAGAAGACGAAGTGCAGGTCCGAGAGAACCTTGCCGGCGTCCGAGCACAGCAGCGCACTGGCGTCCAGGTCGTGGTCGGCACCGGTCGTCGTCCGTACGTCCCACCCGAGACCGACCGTCACTGCGGCCAGGCCGGGAGCCTCCTTCGACAACGAGACGTTGCCCCCCTTGACCAGGGTCACACCCATGAACATCCTCCGTTGGTCCGGTGATCCGTCGACCACCGATTCTTCGGCCGCCCTCGCGCCGACGACGGCCCTTCGATCCGGGATTCCCCGATTGAACAAGCCCTGAGATGGCGGGCAGGCGCCGCGCCGCCCCGTACTCCGGGGCGCTCGCCCCGGCTCACTGCGGGCCGGTCCCCCTCATGGCCTGTGCCTCACTCTTCAGGATCCGCGTGGTTCTGCCCAGGGCGCGGGCGGTATTCGCCGATTCAGCCGATGCGGACTGCGCGGCCGGCGCAGTCGCGACGATCAACGGGTGTCAGGGATCGAGCAACTGGCACAAGGGCGCACGGCCGTTGCGCAATGTCCTGAACCAGCCCGTGGTCCGGCAATCCGGAGTCGGTGGATCCGGAAGTCAGTGGGTAGGGCGGATGATCCATAGCGCAGTCATACTGGCTACGTTGCGCAACTGGACAACCACGGGGCAGGGGTGGACGTCTTCCTCCACGGAAGCCGGAAGCCGGACGGACGAGGTGACCAATGACTGGCAGTCGCACGGTGGCGGCGGGTGGAGGACGGGGCAGCCGGCTGTGGCGGACCGCGATGACGGGACTGTCGTTCCTCGTCCTGCTCGTCGCGGGGGTGGGCTGGTGCTACCTCAAACTCACCGGCCGGATCGACACCTTCAGTGCGGACGGGATCTCCGGTGACCGTCCGCCCGACTCGTCGAACGGTCAGAACGTGCTCGTCATCGGTTCGGACTCACGTGCCGGCGAGAACAAGGAACTCGGTGGCGGCAAGGGCGCTGTGGGGCGCTCCGACACCGCGTTCCTGCTCCATGTGTACGCGGATCACCGGAATGCCGTCGCCGTCTCCATTCCCCGTGACACCCTCGTCGACATCCCGGCCTGCAAGACCCCCGGGGGCCGGTGGACCGCACCTCAGCAACATGTCATGTTCAACGGGGCGTTCTCGGTGGGGGATACCGCCGAGGGAAACCCGGCCTGCACGCAGAACACCGTGGAACACCTCACCGGTCTGCGGGTCGATCACACCGTCGTCGTGGACTTCGCCGGTTTCTCGGCCTTGACGTCGGCCGTCGGCGGGGTCCCGGTCTGTCTGCCGGAGGACATCTACCAGCGCGACCTCAGCCCGAACAGGCCCACACGCGGCGAACTGGTCTTCGCCACCGGGCCTCAGACCGTTTCCGGACAGCGGGCGCTCGACTACGTACGGATCCGGCACGGCATCGGTGACGGATCCGACATCGGCCGGATCAAGCGGCAGCAGGCGTTCATCGGCTCCCTCATCAAGAAGGTCAAGTCCCAAGGCCTGAATCCGACCACGCTGCTGCCGCTCGCCAGGGCGGCGACCGACTCGATGACCGTCGACCCGGGCCTCGGATCGGCCGACCGGCTGCTGAAGTTCGCCATGTCGATGAAGAACATCGACCTGCGCAACACCAAGTTCGTCACCGTCCCGTGGCGCTACGAGGGTTCCCGCGTCGCGATCGTCGAACCGGATGCCGATGCTCTGTGGGCGGCGCTCAAGGCCGACCGTACGATCGACGGCCAGGACGCGTCCGGCAAGGGGCGTGGCAGCGGCAGGAGTGCGGGTGGCGCCTCGCAGCGGCCGACCACCGCGGCCCCGATCCCCGGTGCGGGTATCAGCCTCGCTGTCTACAACGGCACCAGGGTCGACGGCCTTGCGGCCCGCGCAGCCGAACTCCTCCGCGCCCGCGGTTTCACCGTCACGGGCGCGGCCACCGCGAGCAGCCAGGACCACGCTGCGACCGTCATCGAGTACGGACCGGATCTGCGGGACCAGGCGGAGGCCGTCGCGCGACTGTTCGCCGGTGCGCGGACGGAGCCGTCCGCCTATGCCGGTGTCCGAGTCGTCCTCGGGACCTCGTTCGCGCAGAATCCGTCGATCGACGAGGCGACGCCCACCCCCGCGCCGAGCGCGGTTCCCTCCGCCGTCGGCGACGGCGCCCGATCGGCCGACGAAGACCTGTGCAAGGACCTCTCGTACGGCTGACCGCGACCGATCAGGACCAGGCTCCCGTGCGGAGCTGCAGGGCCGGGTTGCGCGGCGCGACGAAGCCGAACGACTCGTACAGCGCTGCCCCGTCGCCTGTGGCATTGAGGTTCACCACCGTGACCTCGGTCTCCTCCCGGAACCAGGTGAGCAGCGCACCGAGGCAGTCACGGGCATATCCGCGGCGCCGACGCCGCGGATCGGTGCTGACATTTGAGATGTGACCCTGCAGCCCGCTCCGGTTGGCCGGGCTGGGGGCGTGTGCATCGCACGCGCCGACCGCACTCGCCACGACCCCGAGCTCCGGATCGTCGACCAGGAACGCGGCGAACTCGCCGGGAAGCCGCATCCGCTCGGCGAACCACTGAGCCGAGGCCGCCCGCCACGGGGCTTCGGCGTCCCCGGTCTCCATTCCCATGTCCGACAGCATGAGGGCGCGCATGCGCACCAGTGCGGGTACGTCGTCGGGGGTCGCGCGGCGCACGCCGACGCGTAGAGGTGACAACGTCATGATCATCTCCTGCTCTGCGGAAGGCACTTGCGGGGCGGCCGCGCTGCCCCAGAAGTACAGGGCGGGCGTCGCGGCTGGCAAGATCCGGCAGAACGCGGGGCGGGCCGCCCTTCCTGAAGTGCGGTGCGGGTGGAGTCGGCACCGACGGCCGTGCCCGGGGAGTCGGCCGTGTCCGACCCGGCGTTGCAGCTCTACGGGAGCCGCGAGCGTGCCACCCAAGTCCCGACCACCACCAGGATCGAGTCCGGCTCGAACCGGAGTCGCATTCGACTCGAATAGCGACCCCACACGGACATTGAGCGATCCCTCTTCGGCTACTACGGTCAAAAATCGATCACACCGCTCGGAATGGGCCATGGCTTGCCATGCTGTCCCCCGTACCGCTGCCCACAGATACCGAACCGAGCCCGTCAAGATGGCTCTGAGCTGCACTTTTACGTCTTGAGGCTCACGGGTGAGAGAAGTGATCGATGCCTTCCGAGCACGCTGACAGAACGGGCGGGGAGACCGTCGAGGGAACGGCCGGGGAGGCCGTGGAGAGCGACGCCCTTGCACTGAAGATATTGGTCGCCGGTGGATTCGGGGTCGGCAAGACGACACTGGTCGGCGCGGTGAGCGAGATCAGGCCACTGCGCACGGAGGAACTCCTCAGCGAGGCCGGACAGTCGGTCGACGACACCGACGGGGTCGACCAGAAGACCACCACGACCGTCGCCATGGACTTCGGGCGCATCACCATCCGCTCCGGCCTCTCGCTCTATCTGTTCGGCACGCCTGGACAGGATCGCTTCTGGTTTCTCTGGGACGAGCTCTCCCAAGGGGCGCTCGGGGCCGTCGTGCTCGCGGACACGCGGCGGCTCGAGGACTGCTTTCCTGCCGTCGACTACTTCGAACACCGGCGGATCCCCTTCGTCGTCGCCGTCAACTGCTTCGCGGGCGCCCGCGCCTACGGCGAGCGTGAGGTGTCCCGCGCCCTCGACCTCGACCTGGGCACACCCGTCGTGCTGTGCGACGCGCGCGACCGCGATTCGGGCAAGGAAGTCCTCATTCGCATGGTCGAGTACGCGGGCCGGATGCATACGGCCCGGCTCCTCGACTCGGTGGGCTGATCCGGCCTCGGCCGATGCCGCTGCGACGGAGGGGCTGTTGCCCCGACGTGAGCTGTGCGCAAGGCTTACGTGATAGGTGGGGCACGGGGAACGTATGAGCGGGGAGGAGCGGGGAATTGGCGCTGGACAGGGGACTCGACTGGCTCCTCGACGATCTCACCAGCCGGGTCGAGTACATAAGACACGCGCTGGTGTTGTCGAACGACGGGCTGGTGACGGGTGCGAGCACGGGACTCGTGCGTGAGGACGCGGAGCACCTGGCCGCCGTCTCATCGGGACTGCACAGTCTCGCCCGAGGGTCGGGGCGGCACTTCGGGGCAGGAAGGGCCAGGCAGACGATGGTGGAGTTCGACGAGGCACTCCTCTTCGTGACCGCTGCCGGAGACGGCAGTTGCCTGAGCGTGCTGGCCGAGGCCGAGGCCGATGTCGGCCAGGTCGCCTACGAGATGACACTGCTCGTGAACCGGGTCGGGGAACACCTCGGGGTCACCGCGCGCCAGGGCGGCGGGGGGACCAACGGGTTCTGACGGCTCGGAGCCCTCGGAACGGCATCTCCGCCCGGTTGTGGGAGTTCTCCACAGGCCGGGCGGAAGCGTCCTCCGTCGCACCGAGCTGGTCACGGAGAGTTGCCAGGACGTCACGAGGCGGATCGGTGTGACGGTTGTGGAAGCCGTGCGCGTCCGCGGGAGATCGACCGACTGCGGTGAGAGGCGGTCCGCTCGACGCGACTGCGCCGGAGTCGTCCGTTCTCTCGATGGTGCAGAGGGAACCGGTGCAGGCGTGCCCAACGGGTGTGACGCATAAGGGTTCGCGCACCGAGACCGGCGCTGGCATTCTGACCCCCATGTTGATCAGGGAAGCGACAACTGAGGACTGGTCTGCCATCTGGCCGTTCTTCCACGAGATCGTCGCAGCGGGGGAGACGCTCACCTACCCGTTGCAGCTCGGCGAGGACGACGGCCGCGGGTGGTGGTACCAGGAGGCGCCGAACCGAACGGTAGTCGCGGTCGACGACGACGGGACGGTTCTCGGTACGGCGAAGATGAACCGCAACCATATGGGCAACGGCGCGCACATCGCCAGCGCCACCTACATGGTCGACCCCAAGCACTCCGGGCAGGGAGTGGGCCGGGCCCTGTGCGAGTACACGGTGGACTGGGCCCGTACCTCGGGATTCCGGGCCATGCAGTTCAACGCCGTGGTCGAGACGAACATCCACGCGGTGCGGCTCTACCGTTCACTCGGGTTCGAGATCCTGGGGACGCTGCCCGAGGGGTTCAACCATCCGACGAAGGGATTCGTCGGGCTGCACATCATGCATCTCCCGCTCTGACCGCCGTTCGGCACGGTCCGGCAGCAGACGCTCACTTCACGCGACCGCCTGTCGGGTCGCAGCTCGAACGATGTGTCCGGCATGTTCCAACCTGCGGTGATGTGGTGAGAGTTGTGAACTCGCGTGGTGCATGGGTCGGATGGGAGGCTGCGGGAGTGGGGCAGTACTGTGCGCCCCACCGCCATTCGGGCGATGAAACATGCGGAGGAAGAATCCATGACCATACCCAGGAGATCGTGGCGTGCCGCGGGTACTCTCGCAGCCGCTTCGGTTGTCGGCCTGACCGGCGCGGTCCTCGCCGCCAGCCCGGCCGCAGCTCACACCCCCACCTGGGCCGTGACCTGTACTGATGTGACGCTTGACCTGACCGCCTACAACAGCGACGTCGCCAACACGGTGACCGTCACTGTGGACGGCAAGGACCTCCTGCCCACCGAGACGTTCGGCCGGGAGTTCCACAAGAAGCTCGTACTGCCGAGGCACGACAAGGAACTGACGGTCCACCTGGTCGTCAAGGCCGGCGACGGTGCGAACTTCTCGAAGGACGATGAGAAGACGTCACCGGTGTGTGACGACTACACCCCGACGCCCACGCCGACGCCGTCCGTGACGAAGTCGACCGAGGCACCGGTGGAGGCGCCCAAGCCGAGCGCCACGCCGAGCCAGAGCTCCTCGGAGGCCGCGCCTGCCGCAGCTTCGCCGAGCAGCTCGCCGGACCTCGCCGAGACGGGTTCGTCGTCCTCGACCCCCATCATCGGTGGTGCGGCGGTCGCCGTGCTGCTGGCCGGTGGCGGCATCATGTGGTCCGTGCGCAAGCGTCGCACGGCACAGCACTGACGTAGCTCAGTAGCCCGGTCCAGGCGCGGGACTGTGCCGTGACGACCGGGCGGGGGGGGGTGGGGGGGGGGCGGGCCGGGGGCTGCGGGCGCGGACGGGAGCCCCAGGCGCCACGCGCCGCG
>NZ_JBHVWN010000027.1:45850-92066 GCF_042882275.1 Streptomyces sp. NPDC058231
TCTTCACGCCATGGCGTGAAGACGCGCCCCCACTGCTGTCCGCCCGCGTCCCGGTCGGCCCCCGGGCGGGTCTCTCCACCACCGGCCCTCTGCGCGGCCGGTCGGAGACGCAGGCTCCGCGGAGTTCGCCTGAGCCTCGTCCCGTTGCCGGGTCGAGGCTCAGGCCCGGGGTGCGGAGACGGGCGAGGCCTCAGGTCCGATCTCGCACCACACCGCCTTCCCCTCACCGCGAGACTCGATGCCCCAACGGGTCGCCACCGCGTCCAGGAGCAGCAGACCCCGTCCCGATGTCGCGGTTTCGCCCGGGGTCCGCCGTCTCGGCCAGGCACTGGAGCGGTCCTGCACCGACAGCCGCACCCGGCGGACCGGTTCCGGAAGAACTTCCAGCGTGAGGACGGCTCCCCCTTCCGTGTGCAGAAGCACATTCACCAGCAGCTCTCCGGTGACCAGTTCGGCATCGTCGGCGAGTGTGGCCATGTCCCAGTCCTGCAAGGCCTGACGCACGATGGACCGGGCATCGGACAGCCCCTCGGGATCCGCCTGGTGGATGTACTGATGCAAGCGAGGTGCCCGGGGCGATCCCGGGTCCGGACTGCGCCGGAGCACCAGCAGCGCGACATCGTCCCCCGCCGTCCAGCGTTCCTTCAGTCGGTCCGACAGGTGGTCGGCCAGCGCCTGCGCGTTCGCGGGCCCCGTGCTCACCTCGTACATCAGGGCACGTACACCCGCGTCGATGTCGGCGCCCGGCACCTCCACCAGACCGTCCGTGTACAGGACGAGAGTTTCGCCCGGCACCAGATCGAGACGGGTCTCCGCGAATTCCTCGTCCTCGAAGTCGGTCGAGATCCCCAGCGGCAGCCCGCCCCGGATCTGCGGGCTGCCGACCCGTCCGTCCATGTGCCGGATCAGCGGACCGAAATGACCGGCGCGGGTCACGCGTACGGTTCCCGAGCCGAGGTCGACCTGTGCGTACGTGCAGGTGGCGAAGCGGTCCGTGTCCAGTTCGGCGAGAAAGCGCGAGGCGCGGGCCAGCACCGTCGCCGGTGGGTGTCCCTCGCCCGCGTACGCGCGCAGGGCGATGCGCAGCTGGCCCATGATGGCGGCCGCGTGGGTGTCGTGACCCTCCACGTCCCCCACCACGATGCCGACACGGTTCTTGGGCAGGGCGATCACGTCGTACCAGTCACCGCCGACCTGCCGTCCGCTCCATGCCGAGTGGTAGCGCACGGCGATCTCGCCGCCCTCGATCTCCTGGATGTGCCGGGGAAGCATGGCCGACTGCAGCCCGGTGGCGAACTCGCGCTCCTCGTCGAAGAGCACGGCCCGTTGCAGCGACTGGGCCACGATGGCCGCGAGGCCCAGACACAGATTGCGCTCATCGGCGTTGAAGGTCGTGCGCTCCCGGTAGAAGAGTGCCAGACCACCCAGCGGGCGCGCTTGCGCGATCAGCGGCAGGTAGGCGGCGGCACGGAATTTCAGCTGGTCCGCGTAGGGCTCCAGAGCCGGGTACCGCCGGACCAGGGCCGCTGTCGAGGTCAGGAACCGCGGCCGTCCCCTGAGGACCGTATCGGCCAGTGGGAACCTCGGGTCCAGTTGCGCGGTCCCGATCTCGTCGATCGCCTCCGGTGCGTCGCCGCTGGCGGTGATGACGTCGAGCGAGGCGTTGTCCAGCAGGCAGAGTGCGAGCCCGTCCGCGCCGAGCATGGCCAGTCCGCCCGGGCCGGTGAGCGCGGCGGTCACATCCTCCACGGTCACCGCGCGTGACATCGCACTTGTTGTCCGTTCAACGATGCTGGTCTGCCGCTGGCGGCGTTTCTCCAGGTCCAGAACGAAGGCCGAATGGGTGACTTCGGCGGTCGCGTCGCGCACGACCCCGATGATCCGGTGGGCCTGCCCGTCGTCGTCGCGCTGGATGCGGGCCTGGGCATGGGTCCACTGATGGGTGCCGTCCGCGCGCGGCACCTGGAAGTGGAGGCTGTACGAGCTGCCGTCACCGGCGATGGCCGCGTCGATGGCGAGCTCCAGCCGGGTCCGCTCCGGTGGTTCGAGATGCTCGATCAGCGCACCCGGATGGGGGCTGAAGTTGTCCGGGTCCAACCCGAAGACCAGCAGCCCGGCCACATCGATGTTGAGAGTGCGGGCGTCCAGGTCCCATTCGAAGCTGCCCGTTCGATTGAGGGCAAGACGCTCCGCCGTCCCGGTCTCGCCATCGTATGGCCGGTCTATCCGCAGGCGGGGCGTAGCTTCGGAGTCCGGTTCCTGGTCGGTCATTCCTGCTCCGGAGATCGTCCGGCGGGACTTGCGGGCAGTGTGGCCTCTGTGTGCGCCTCGTACGTGTCTCAATTGTCGAGCCGGTTCCGGAGGAATGCCACAGCGGACGGCATATCTGCGGGCCCTCGGCACCCCTGCTGCCCCGCCCGACGGATCGCCGTCGCAGAATGGCAGCGGAAGATCGTCCGTGACCGGCGGGCGGTACCGCACAGGGGCTGACCGGAGCGCATTCATGAACAACGAAGACCCCGTACTGCTGCACACCGTGGGTCACGTCCTGCACATCACGCTCAATCGCCCGCGGGCCATCAACGCGCTCACCCACCCGATGGTGCGCCTCATCGACGAGGCACTCGCGGCGGCGGAGCGCGACGACTCGGTCACCGCGGTGCTGATCACGGGGGCGGGGCAGCGCGGCCTGTGCGCCGGCGGCGACATCCGCGCCATCTACGAGGACGCCCGCGCGGGTGGCCGCACATCGGTGGGCTTCTGGCGGGACGAGTACCGGCTCAACGCCCGTATCGGGCGTTTTCCCAAGCCCTACGTCGCGGTCATGGACGGCATCGTCATGGGCGGCGGTGTGGGCGTCTCGGCCCACGGCAGCATCCGGATCGTCACGGAGCGCTCGCGCATTGCCATGCCCGAGACAGGTATCGGTTTCGTACCCGATGTAGGCGGCACCCACCTCCTCGCCTCCGCGCCCGGTGAACTCGGTACCCACCTGGCACTCACCGGGGATGCGATCGGTGCGGCCGACGCCCTGCTGTGCGGCCTCGCCGACCACTTCGTACCGTCGCAACGCCTCGCGGATCTGGTCCGCGACCTCGCCGGGAGCGCCACACCCGCCGAGATCGCAGGGACGGTCCAGCGGTACGCCACCGCGGCTCCCGCCGGCGAACTCGCCGCGCAGCGCGACTGGATCGACGCCTGCTACGCGGCGCGTTCGGTCGAGGAGATCGTCGACCGGCTCCAGAACTGCGGGGTACCCACCGCCAAGGAGACCGCCGAGACGATTCTCGCCAAGTCGCCCACCGCGCTGAAGACGACCCTTGCATCGGTGCGCAGCGCCCGGCGCCTGAGCAGCCTGGAGGCGGTTCTCGACCAGGAGTACCGCGTCTCCTGCGTCGCTTTCAGACGGCCCGATCTGGTGGAGGGCGTGCGCGCCCAGATCATCGACAAGGACCGCAACCCGCAGTGGCGGCCGGCCCGGCTCGCCGAGGTGACCGAAGCGGACGTGGCCGCCTTCTTCGAGCCGCTCGGCGACCACGAGCTCGGCCTCGCCCGCGCCCACCCGGTCACCGACTGAGACCGGCCCGTGGACGGAGCGCCGTCGAAAACGCCGTACGTCCCGCGACCGGTGACATCAGCAGGCAGGATCACCCCCTCGGTCCTCGGCCGGGGGGACAGGCTGCGACCGTCCGCCGCCGGGGTCGAGCCGGGCGGCCGCCCGGTCCCAGGCCCGCAGGTCCCCGCGAGGGCTGTAGTGACGCAGTTCCTGGGTGCGCGCGACAAGCCGCCGCATCTCGGCGAGGTCGCCCACCAGACCGTGGGCGCGCGCCTGCACAAGAATGTTGCCCAGTGCGGTCGCCTCGGCGGGACCCGCGGTCACGGGGAGCCCGGTCGCATCCGCGGTCCACTGGCACAGCAGCTCATTGCGGGAACCACCGCCGACCAGATGGATCCGGTTCACCTCGCGACCGGCCAGTTCGGCGGCACGGCGCAGCGTCCGGCGATGCGCCAGCGCGAGGCTCTCCAGCACGCAGCGGACATAGCCTCCCGGGCCGTCCGGCGGAACCTGCCCGGTCCGTTCGAGAAAGGCGTCGATCCGCGACGGCATGTCACCCGGTGCCAGGAACGTCCCGTCGTCCGGGTCGATCAGCGCGGCGAACGGCCGCGCGTCGGCGGCAGCGGCGAGCAGCCCGTCCGGCGTCAGAGAGGTGTTCGTCCGGTCCCAGGCACGCCTGCACTCCTCCAGCAGCCACATGCCCATGATGTTGCGGAGATAGCGGACGGTGCCGTCGACCCCGCGCTCGTTGGTGAAGTTCGCCGCCCGTGACTCCTCGGTCAGCACCGGTGCGTCGAGTTCCAGACCCGCCAGCGACCAGGTGCCGCAGGAGATGTACGCGAATCCGGACTCCGTGGCCGGGACGGCGACGACTGCTGACGCCGTGTCGTGCGAGGCGACTGTCGTGACCGCCGTACCCATGGGAAGACCGGTGAACTCCGCGACGTGCGGCAGTAGCGTCCCCGCCGGGTCGCCAGGTTCACGCAGCGGCGGGAACAGCGAACGCGGCAGCTCCAGCCTGCCGATCAGCGCGTCGGACCAGATGCCGGTGCGCGCGTCGAGCAGACCGGTGGTGGACGCGTTCGTGATCTCCGTACCCACCGACCCGGTCAGCCAGTGCACCAGCAGATCGGGCATCAGCAGCAGCGTCCGCGCCGCTGCCCACTGCGCGGTGGAGCGGTGCGCGGCCAGCTGGAAGACCGTGTTGAACGGCAGATGCTGCAGTCCGCTCACCGCGTGGAGCTCCTGCGCGGCGCAGCCCGCCAGTACCTCCCGCACCGCTGCCGCGTTCCGGCTGTCGCGGTAGTGGAACGGCACGCCGAGCAGGGCTCCCGAGCCGTCGAGCAGTCCGTAGTCGACCGCCCAGGTGTCGATGCCGATCGAGGCGATCCAGCTGCCCGTACGGGCAGCTGCCCGGAGGCCGTCCAGCACCCCCTGGTAGAGGGAGAGCACGTTCCAGTGCAGACCGTCCGGCAGTCGGACCGGGGTGTTGGCGAAGCGGTGGACCTCGGTCAGGACCAGTTCTCCGGCCCCGGCCCTGGCGGTGATGACCCGCCCGCTGGTGGCACCGAGGTCCACGGCGGCGAAGACGGGCTCGTGCCGTGGAGCCGTACGCCCGCCCGGTGAGGGGCCGGTCATGGTCATCGCAGGAATGCCGCGGCCACACCGGCGTCCACCGGCACGTGCAGACCGGTGGTGTGCGTGAGGTCTCCACCGGTCAGCGCGAACACGGCGTTGGCGACGTGTTCGGGCAGCACCTCACGCTTCAGCAGCGTGCGCTGGGCGTAGAACTCACCGAGCTTCTCCTCCTCGATCCCGTACGTCGCGGCACGCTGGGCGCCCCATCCCGCGGCAAAGATCCCGGAGCCCCGCACCACTCCGTCGGGATTGACTCCATTGACCCGGATACCGTGCGCGCCGAGTTCGGCGGCGAGCAGCCGCACCTGGTGTGCCTGGTCGGCCTTGGTGGCCGAGTACGCGATGTTGTTCGGACCGGCGAACACGGCATTCTTTGAAGCGATGTAGACGATGTCGCCGCCGATGCCCTGCGCCTGCATCACCCGGGCCGCCTCGCGCGACACCAGGAACGAACCTCGGGCCATGATGTCGTGCTGCAGATCCCAGTCCCGGACCGTCGTCTCGAGCAGTGGCTTCGAGATCGAGATCCCGGCGTTGTTCACGACGAGGTCCACCCCACCGAACGCCAGCACCGCGTCCCGGAACGCTGAGCCGATCTGCTCCTCGCTCGTGACGTCGACGGTCACGGGCACCGCCCTGTCGGACCCCCCGAGCTCCTCGGCGACAGCCGCCGCGCTCTGTGCGTCGACGTCCGCGACGACCACACAGGCGCCCTCGGCGACCAGGCGGTGAGCGATGGCCTTGCCGATCCCCGAGCCGGCGCCGGTGACCAGGGCGATCCGGGTGGCCAGCGGCTTCGCCTCCGGCATGCGGCGCAGTTTGGCCTCCTCCAGCTCCCAGTACTCGATGCGGAACTTTTCGGACTCCTCGATAGGCGCGTACGAGGAGACGGCCTCGGCGCCACGCATGACATTGATGGCGTTGAGATAGAACTCCCCGGCCACCCTGGCGGTCTGCTTGTCCTTGCCGAAGGAGAACATGCCGACACCGGGCACCAGCACGATGGCCGGGTCGGCGCCACGCATCGCGGGGGAGCCGGGCACGGCGTGGCGCTCGTAGTACGCGCGATACGCCTCCCGGTACTCCGCGTGCAGCTCCTTCAGCCGGGCCACGGCCTCGTCCAGCGGCGCGTCGGCGGGCAGGTCGAGCACCAGCGGGCTGACCTTCGTGCGCAGGAAGTGGTCCGGACAGGACGTACCGAGTGAGGCGAGCCGCGGGTGTTCGGAGCGGGACAGGAAGTCGAGCACGGGTCCGGCGTCGGTGAAGTGCCCCACCTGCGGCCGATCCGTGGAGACCAGGCCGCGGATGGCCGGAGCGAGCGCGGCGGCCCGCTCCCGGCGTGCGCCGTCACCGAGGGCCTCGCGCCCGGGCAGGACGGCGCCGAACGGTTCGGGCCTGCCACGCTCTTCGAGAAACGCCTCGGCGGTACGGATCATCCAGAGCGCGTTGCGTTCGCACTCCTCGGAGGTGTCGCCCCACGCGGTGATCCCGTGACCGCCCAGAATGACGCCCACGGCCTGCGGGTTGGCCTCCTTCACGGCCGCGATGTCCAGGCCGAGCTGGAATCCGGGGCGCCGCCATCCCACCCACGCCACCTTGTTGCCGAAACACTCGGTGGTCAGTTTCTCGCCGTCGGCGGCGCAGGCCAGCGCGATGCCCGAGTCGGGGTGCAGGTGGTCGACGTGCGGGGCTTCGACGAGCGCGTGCATCGCAGTGTCGATGGAGGGGGCGGCGCCGCCCCTGCCGTGCAGGCAGTAGTCGAACGCGGGCACCATCTCGTCCTCGTGCTCCACCCCCGGATAGACCTCCTTGAGCGCCCGGACACGGTCCAGCCGCAGCACGGCCAGACCGGCTTCGGTCAGGGTGCCGAGATCCCCGCCGGACCCTTTGACCCAGAGCAGCTCGGTCTCGCCCCCGGTGACCGGGTCGGTGCCGTTTGCCTTGACCGATGTATTGCCACCTGCGTAGTTGGTGTTGCGGGGGTCGGAGCCCAGCCGGTGGGCGCGCTCCAGAAGCGCGGCGACCTCGATGTGCGACGCGGACGTCATGACGGTTCCTTCGGGGTGCGGGCTGCGGGGATGCCGCTGCCGGTCTCGGATGCGATCACGGGTGGTGCGGCGGGCGCGCGGTCAGGCGCCCCATCCGGCCTGCCGGCCACCGACCCGGGCGGCTGCGATCCGCTCCTGGTTGCCCGAGGCGAGATAGGCGGCGAACGGATTGCCCGACAGTCCCTGCTCCTCACGGACCTCGGCGAGCAGCGGCCGTACATCGGTGTTGTATGCATCCATAAGGACCCCGTTGGCGGCGAGTACATCGCCGGAGCGCTGGGCGGCTTCCAGCGCGTCCCTGTCGATGAGCAGTGCCTTGGCCGTCGCCTCCTGGACGTTGGCGACCGACCGGATGACAGCGGGGATCTTCGCCTCGATGTTGTGGCACTGGTCGAGCATGAAGTTGACGTTGGTGCCGGACTCCAGACCGCCGTTCTTGACCACCTCGTGCATGATGCGGAACAGCTGGAAGGGGTCCGCCGCACCGACCATCAGATCGTCGTCCGCGTAGAAGCGGGAGTTGAAGTCGAAGGCGCCCAGCCTCCCCTCACGCAGCAGGAACGCCACGATGAACTCGATGTTGGTGCCGGGCGCGTGGTGCCCGGTGTCCACCACCACCTGGGCCTGCGGCCCGAGCTTCAGGCAGTGCGCGTACGCGGTGCCCCAGTCCGGTACATCGGTCGTGTAGAAGGCGGGCTCGAAGAGCTTGTACTCCAGCAGCATCCGCTGGTCGTCGCCCAGCCGCCCGTACACCTCCGACAGCGCCTCCGCGAGTCGGTCCTGACGGGCGACGATGTCGTCCTGGCCCGGGTAGTTGGTGCCGTCGGAGAACCACAGCTTCAGGTCGGGGGAACCGGTGGCGTCCATGATGTCGACGCACTGCAGCAAATGATCGGTCGCCTTGCGGCGAACCGCCGGATCAGGGTGGGTGACCGAGCCGAGCTTGTAGTCGTCGTCCTGGAAGACGTTGGAGTTGATGGCGCCGATCTGCAGCCCGAGGTTCTCGGCGTGCCGGGTCAATGCGGCGTAGTCGTCGACGAGGTCCCACGGAATATGCAGCGAGACCTTCGGCGCCACACCGGTGAACGCGTGCACCTGGGCGGCGTCCTCCAGCTTCTCGTAGGGGTCGCGAGGGACCCCCGGCTGGGCGAAGACCTTGAAACGCGTTCCGGAGTTGCCGTATCCCCAGGACGGGGTCTCGATCACCTGGGACTTCAGGGCTGCTTTGACGGCCGACACATCAGACATGAACACCTCGTGAGCAGAGTCGTCCAGCGGCCAGGGGCCGTTGAGACCGTATGAATCGTTTCATCTCTGCCGTACGCTAAATTTGGAGCCAGTTGCTCGTCAAGCAGCTCGTCAAGTTTTCTTTACGGATTGAAACAATTCACCACGTCCGCGAGGGTCGCGTGGACGCTCGTCCCGGTGGGCGGGCCCGGTGCCGAACAGGTCCCGGCCGTCCGCCCGCCCACCCGGCACGGCCTCCGGACACCAACCACCGGACTCCGCCTCGGGCGAGCGGAGCTCCGACGGTGCCGGGCTCATGCGGCCCAGCCGGCTGTCGTGCGTGCCCACGGTTCCCGCGAGAAGTGGGGCGGCCGGCCGCCGAAGCCCCCGTCGCATCACATCGCCCTGCCCGGTGTCACTCAGCGCCCGCTGCCGGACATGCTCGGCTGGAGGGAACGTACGAGATCGAAGAACCCCGCCTCATTGCCGCAGAACCCGGCTCGCCGCAGCGCACCGTCGGCCTCGGCCATCGGCGAGGCGAGCAGGGGCAGGTACAACGGCGCCTCGTCCGGGTCCGTGAGGG
This sequence comes from Streptomyces sp. NPDC058231, assembly GCF_042882275.1. NCBI lineage: Bacteria > Bacillati > Actinomycetota > Actinomycetes > Kitasatosporales > Streptomycetaceae > Streptomyces > Streptomyces sp. NPDC058231. The sequence goes on from NZ_JBHVWN010000027.1 coordinate 54,903, forward strand.
CGGCCCGGGCAGCTTCCAGCAGCCGGACGTACGCCTGGGCGGCGGCGAGCTCGTCATTGCGCATCTCAGCATCTCCTGGTCAGAGGTGTCGGACCGTCAAGCATCCCTCACGGGTCTGACAACGGGGTTGCCGCGGCATGGTCCGCGGCTCGGACCGGGTGGGCCACTTCTCCTCCCGGGCTCGGGAACGGGCGTGCCGGAAGGCCTCCTCCGGGCACTCGGCCACCCCGGTCCGACGGGGCGGCCGGTGTTCGGTGTTCCTCGGGATCTCGGCAGGCTCGGGGACGGTACGGGGAGGTGTCCGGCGCCGTTGGGTGCAGAAGGACCACCGGGATGTGGAACAGCGCCCGGTGGTCCGTGACCTTCTGCCGTGGAGATACCCTCCGTCGAGGCCGTGAGGGGCGGTTCAGCGGGCCTGAGTGCGGCCTCGCGAACTCCCGACAGGCTTCGGTCGCGCCGCCCGTAGGACCGTGAACGCGACGGCGAACGCGGCGACGAGGAAGCCCGTGCCGACGATGAAGGCCAGGTGGTAGCCGCCCGTCAGCGCCTCGCCCCGGCTCGCTCCTTCGGCGAGCAGTCCGTCGGTGCGGGAGGCCGCCAGCGTGGAGAGCAGCGCGACACCCAACGCCATACCGATCTGCTGGGTGGTGTTGAACAGTCCGGACGCGAGTCCGGCGTCATCGGCTCTCGCGTCGGACATGCCGAGCGTGGTCAGCGCCGGGAGGGCCAGGCCGAAACCGGCCGCGAGGAGCATCACCGGCAGCAGGTCGGTGAGGTAGTGCGCGTGCACGGGGACACGGGCCAGCAGGCCGAGGACCCCGGTCAGCAGTACGAGCCCGGTCAGCAGGACCCGGCGTTCCCCGAAGCGCGCGTTGAGGCGGGCCGAGATGCCCAGGGACACCGCACCGATGACTGCGGCTGCCGGCAGCATGGCGAGCCCGGTCCGAGCGGATCCGTATCCGAGGACCTTCTGCAGATACAGGGCGACCAGGATCTGGAAGGAGAAGAGTGCGGCCACCATGAGGAGTTGGACCAGATTGGCGCCGGCGACCGCGCGTGACCGCAGGATCCGCAGGGGCATGAGCGGGGTTTCGGCGGTGGCCTGGCGGGCCACGAACGCGCCGAGCAGGGCGAGGGCGAGGAGGCCCGTCCCGAGCGTGTGCGCCGAGGTCCAGCCGTACTCCTCGACCTTGACGACGGTGTAGATCCCCAGCATCAGGCCCGCGGTGACCAGGAGGGCGCCGGCGACGTCCGCTCCGGCCCGGAGACCGAGACCGCGGTCGCGGGGCAGGACCGGTACGGCTACGGCGAGGGCCGCGAGCCCGATCGGCAGGTTGATGAAGAAGATCCAGTGCCAGCTGAGCGCGTCGGTGAGGACACCGCCGAGCACCTGTCCGATGGAGGCCCCGGCGGCACCGGTGAAGCTGAACACCGCGATGGCACGGGCTCGTTCCCGGGGCTCGGTGAAGAGTGTCACCAGGATTCCCAGACCCACGGCGGAGGCCATGGCGCTGCCGATGCCCTGCAGGAACCGGGCGGCGATCAGAAGGGCGGGGGTAGTGGCGACGCCCGCCAGGAGCGACGCCGCGGTGAACACCGCAGTGCCGACCAGGAACATGCGCGTGCGCCCGAGCAGGTCGCCGAGCCTGCCCGCGAGGAGCAGCAGGCTGCCGAACGCGATCAGGTAGGCGTTGACGACCCAGCTCAGCCCGGCGGGCGTGAACCCCAGATCGTTCTGGATGGCCGGCATGGCCACCGTCACGATGGAGCCGTCGAGGATGATCATCAGCATCCCGGTGGCGATCACCCCGAGGGCCAGTCGGCGGGAACGGGCCGTGGCGGCAGAGGTCGCGTTCCCGGTGGAGGGCGCTCGGTCCCCGGCGGGGGCGGAAGCGGCTCCGGGGTCCGAAGTGACCGGGGACGTAGAGGGAGTTGAGGCAGCGGAAGGAGCAGACATGCGAACTCTCCTGTCGGATGGGACGACAGGAGAGACGTTAGCAGATGGTTTCGTTGCAGACTATTTGTTTCGGATCCGACTGTGGCTGTCCGTCATCCCTTCTGGCGTGGCCGCCGGACTGCCAGAGGGCTTGGGGACGGCGTGGCCAGATGTCCCTCGACCAGGCGCTTCATCGCGCGCAGCAGGACCTCGCGTTCGGCCTGAGGGAGGGCGTCGAGCGCCTGCTCGTGCACGCCGTCGACGATTTTCTGGCTCTGCTCGGCGACCTCCGCGCCCTTTTCGGTCACGGCGATGATCCGGGCCCGCCGGTCCTTGCTCGAAGGGCGGCGTTCGGCCAGGCCGGCCGTCTCCAGGGCGTCGACCGTCACGACCATCGTGGTCTTGTCCATGTCGCCGATCTCGGCGAGCTGGATCTGCGTCCGCTCCTCTTCGAGCGCGTGGATCAGTACGCAGTGCATCCGCGCCGTCAGCCCGATCTCGGCGAGCGCTGCGGCCATCCTGGTCCGCAGGACATGGCTCGTGTGATCGAGCAGGAAGGAAAGGTCGGGCTCGGCGCGCCTGGGTGCCATGGAGGTCATACCTGCCAGGGTAGCCAAGATTCGGTCCGTGGTGGATTATCCGGCAGCTTGCCTAAATCGCACCTTCCGCGGCGACGACGCCGACCGCGTGTGCGGAAAGCAGGCACGGGACGGCCCTCGGCGAAGGCTGCGGCCGCGATCCGGGGCGGATACGGGAGGTGGTGTCCGGCCTGACCGGACCGGGCGTGGCGGTCACGGCGTCGGGCCGCGTCGCCCTCGGTTCCTGCCCGGGACCGCGGACGGCCGGGGGAGCTCGGGGCGCACCAGGGCGCGCGCGAACGGCTCCCCGGTGGCCCGCGCGTATGCCATCCGCTCACGTACTTCGCGCATGGTCCGTGGGCGGTAACCGGGACCGCCGCAGCAACTCTTGTGGAATCGGATGCCCGCATGCAGGAGCACCGAGAGCGTCCGCCAGGCGTCGTCGTCCCGGCGACGCGGCGTGGCGAAGGCCGAGCCGGCATGGATCAACGGCTCCGCGCAGCGCGGGCAGACCCGCTCGTCGCTGCCCGTCCGGGGCTGCTTGTACGAGGCCCGGCAGGGCAGACAGACGTACGAGCTCTTGGTGGGGGACATGTGGCGAGGGTAGAGGCCTCGCGGCTCGGCAGCCACGGAATTTCGGCCGGACGGGCGGTCACGCGGCCCAGCCGGTGCGGCGGGGGTGGGGGGAGAGGGAAAACCCGCCGGCCCGGTCCTGGCGACCGGTCCGGCGGACTGTTCGTGCGCCGTTCCCGAGGTGCGGCGGGCGGCACGCGTCTGCCCGCCGCACCTCGGTCGACTCATCCGGTGTACTGGGCGAACACCTTCGTGAAGTCCCACGGCTGCTGGCTCACGTTGGAACAGGTGTCGGCTCCACCGCCCGTGCACGGCCGGTCACGGTTGACCGACCAGAAGGTGAGCCGCGCCAGATGGTGCTGCTGGGCGTACGCGAGGATGGTGCGGAAGTCGTCGACCGTCACCGTCTCGTTGTCGTCGGTGACACCGTTCATCGACGAGATGCCGATCGACCGGTAGGTCTGGTCGTCGCTGTATCCGTACGCGTTCTTCACCGCGGACTTCAGGCCTTCGGCGGCGCGGGTCGTCAGGGTGCCCATGTTCTGTCCGGCGCCGCCGAAGTCGAAGGGCATGATCGTCCAGCTGTCGACCGTCAGCCCGGAGGAAGCAGCCCGGTTGATCAGGCCCGTGTCAGGGCCGGACTGGCCGGTTCCGAAGGTGATGTACACCTTGATGCCCGGGTTGTTGGCCTTGACGGTCTTCAGTGCGTCGACCGTGCGCTGCTGGACCGTGGTGTTGCTGTACGCGTCCGCCTCGATGTCGATGTCGATCGCCTTGAGGCCGTACGCGTTGATGACCTTCTGGTAGGCGGCGGCGAGCTCACCCGCGCTGGAGCAGGAGCTCTCCAGCTTGTTGCCGCTCCAGCCGCCGAAGGACGGGATGACGTCCCCGCCGGCGCCGCGCACGGTGTTGATGGTCTGCTGGTCGACACCGCCGGTCAGCGCCCGCCCGCCGTCCCACTGCGGGTTGCAGTATCCGTTGCTGAGCACGAACGCCAGGGTGAACCACTTCACTCCGGTCGCGTTCATGACGGTTGTCGGGTTCGGCGGACTGCCCCAGCCGTTGTAGAGGTACGGCGCGACAGCCATGGTTCCGCCGACAGGGGGCGTGGTGCCGCCGCCCGAGGGCGCGGTCCACTTCTGGTTGGCGGTGCCGCTGCAGGTCCAGATCTGGAGCCGGGTGCCGTTGGCGGAGCTGTTGCCGGTGGCGTCCATGCACTTGTCGGCCTGGGTGTTGACGATGTCATGGGCCGCGGAGACCGACCATTTCTGGTTGGCCGTGCCCCCGCAGTCCCACAGTTGCAGCTGTGTGCCGTCGGCGGTTCCGTTGTCCTTGGCGTCGAGGCACTTGCCGAGGGCGCGGATCGTCCCGTCGGAGCCGACGGTCCACTGCTGGGCGGCGCTGCCGTTGCAGTCGTAGAGCTGGACCGCGGTGCCGTTGGCGGCGGACGCGCCGGCCACATCCACGCACTTGCCGCCCAGCCCGGTGATCGAGCCGGTGGCGGTGGCCGCGGCGCTCGCGGTGGCGGGCAGGGTGACGAGCGCGGCTCCGGCGGCGAGCAGGAGCGCGGCCGGGAGGGCCAGCCGTCCGGTGCGGCGGCGCGAGCCGGGGGTGGGGCTCATGCGGCGTTCACCGTCCACTTCTGGTTGGCGGTGCCGGCGCAGGTCCAGATCTGGAGCCGGGTACCGTTGGCGGAGCTGTTGCCGGTGGCGTCCACGCACTTGTTGGCCTGGATGTTCACGATGTCGCGGGCGCCTGACACGGCCCAGCGTTGATTGGCCGCTCCCGTGCAGTCCCAGAGTTGGAGCTGGGCGCCGTCGACGGTGCTGTTGTCCTTGACGTCGAGGCACTTGCCGAGGGCGCGGATCGTCCCGTCGGAGCCGACGGTCCACTTCTGGGCGGCGGTGCCGTTGCAGTCGTAGAGCTGGACCGCGGTGCCGTTGGCGGTGGAGGCGGCGTTCACGTCCACGCACTTGCCGCCCAGACCCGTGATCGTGCCGCCCGACCCGGGCGCTCCGCTGTCGCTGGTCGTGACGTGCACGTAGTCCACGACGAGCTGCTGCGGGAAGGCGGTGCTGCCGTCGGGGTCGCCGGGCCAGTAGCCGCCTACCGCGAGGTTCAGGATGATGAAGAACGGCTTGTTGAACACCCAGCTGTTGCCACCGACGTCGGCGGGCGTACGCCGCTGGTAGACGTTGCCGTCCACGGACCAGGTGATGGAGTCGGGGGCCCAGTCCACCGCGAAGGTGTGGAAGGCGTCGGCGAACGCCTGGCCGCCGGGCAGGGAGTAGCCGGCGCCGATACCGGCCGAGCCGGAATATCCGGGGCCGTGGATGGTGCCGTGGACGGTTCCGGGTTCGAAACCGACGTTCTCCATGACGTCGATCTCGCCGCTGTTGGGCCAGCCGACGCTGCCGATGTTGTCACCGAGCATCCAGAACGCGGGCCACATGCCCTGACCACGCGGGATCTTCATCCTGGTCTCGACGTGCCCGTACGTCGAGGCGAACTTGCCGGAGGTGTTGAGACGGGCCGACGTGTACTCGCACCGGCCGTACCAGCACTGGTAGTTGCCGGGGTTGTCCTTGCGGGCGGTGATGACCAGATTCCCCTGGCCGTCGAGGGCGGCGTTGTTGGCGCCCGCCGTGTAGTACTGCCGTTCGTGGTTGTTGACGTTGTCGCCGGTCTCGATCTGCCACTTGCTGCCGTCGGCGGCCGAGCCGGCCGGACCGTTGAAGTCGTCGGAGAACGTCGTCGCGGCGGCAGCAGCGGCGGCGGCACGCGGCTCGGGGACGGGCGCGGCACCGGCGGGGGCGGCGGTCACCGCGCCGGAACAACAGAGCAGGGCGACGACGAAGAGCGCCATTCGGTGGCGTCTGGGGGTTCGCACAGTCATCACATCACTTCAATGGGGGGCATGCGCATGACAGATTGCACGGTGAACCGTGCCCGAAGGAGGGCCCGGTACCGCTTGTTAATTCACTTCTTGATTTAAGTGACGGGGTGAGAGGGCGTCAAGGAGTTGGTACAGACCTTGTGTTGTGGGCCTCTGGCCCTTGCGCGTTCAAGTCCTGAACCCATGTCCGTTTCAGGGCTCGACCTCCAGAAATCTTCTGCGCCGAGGCCCGCGGTACAGCAGAGCCGTCCAGCCCAGCCGTCGCAGCGCGTCCGCACACCGGGTCAGCTCGGACTCCTCTTCGTGAGCGGCCCCGCTACCGGGCGGACCGAGCCACTCCACCCGTACGGTGGCAGGCGCCCCACCTGCCTGTACGCGGTATCCGGACGCGACCCGCCGGCCCGACTCGTCGACGGCCGATGCGGGCAGCCCGGCGGCCTCCAACACCAGCGCGACCGCCCGCACCGCCCGGTGGAGCTCCCACCGGGCCGGTACGCCCTCCGGATTCGCCTGCCCGGTATTGGTCAGCCGCCGGATCTGCAGCAGCCCTTCGAACGCGGTCCGCACCGACGCAACCCGCTTCTCGGCCGGCCCCGGCATCAAGGGCCCGTCACCGGTGGCCGGTTCGAACCCGGTGCCGTGCTCGCTGCTCATCCGTGTCCCTCTCACCCGTGCCGCTCCGGTCAGTGTGCGTCCTCCCACTGACAAACAGGCACCTGACATCGTTCCCTGAGGCCGGCACGACCGGCGTGCTACTCCGGTGCGGCCCTTCCCCGGGTTCGGGATGCCGTGCGGATCCGGCGCCACCCTGACCGCGTGATGCGTGGCGAGCACCGCGGGCCCAGCTCCTCGTTCCTGCCGCGCAGCTTCGGCGGCCCACCCCGTTCTCCCCAGCAGTCGCCCACTGAACTACGCGTCAGGCGAAAGGCCCCACCTCCAGACGGACCTCATCCCACAGTGGTGCCCATGCTGAACCGAGTAGCCGTCCTGTCCGACATTCATGGAGTCCTGCCCGCTCTGGAGGCCGTGCTCGCCGAGCCGGAGGTGAGCACCGCCGATCGCATCGTGCTCACCGGCGACATCACCGCCGGCCCACAGCCGACCCAGGTCCTCGACCTGTTGACCAGTCTCGGCGACCGCATCGTCTGGATCAGCGGCAACGCCGACCGCGAACTTCTCGAATACCGCCGCGGTCGACGCGACTCGATCCCCGATCCGATCGCCCCATGGGCTGCCGAACAACTACGCGAAGATCAACTCGATCTTCTCAGTCAGTGGCCGCGATCGCTCTCTCTGCAACTGCGCGGTCTGGGGAAGGTGCTGTTCTGCCATGCCACCCCGCGTGACGATGAAGAAGTTGTCCTGGTCGACTCACGCCTCGACCGCTGGAGAGAGGTCTTCAGCGGGCTCGACAGCGACACCCGCACAGTGGTCTGCGGGCACACGCACATGCCGTTCGTCCGCCTTGCCCACGGCCGCCTCGTGATCAACCCCGGCAGCCTCGGCATGCCCTACGGGCAGAGCGGGGCTCACTGGGCGCTCCTCGGCCCCGGTGTCGAACTACGCTCCACGCACTTCGACGTCGAGGCCGCCGTAGCCCAGGTCACTCAAGACTCCTCCTACCCTCAAATCGCTGAGTGGGCCGATTACTTCCTTCACGCGCGGGCCACCGACGCAGACGCTCTCGAAGCCTTCGGCCCACGGGACGGGCGCAGCCACACGTCATGACGCCGCATACTCCACACGCCGATGTCTGCTCGATCGCCCACGCCCACCGGTGCCATCCCCCGAATCACCCACCCGAAGGGTGCGATCCGCATCACGCTCGATCGACCGGTGTGTTCCTCACGCGAGGGCCACCCCCTTCGACGGATCGGTACGCCCGTCATCGCGTGCACCCGTCCGGCCTGCGACGGAGGACCCGCCACCGTCGTGCGGCAGCGCGGCGGGCCTTCGGTAGTCTCGGACGTCCACACGCTTCCGTACCCCAGAGGATCCACGCTCCGTGTCCGACAACGCCCCGGGTTCCGGCTCCGACCGCATCGTCCGTACCGGGCGGCGCGACGACGGTACGGAGCGTGCTGCCCTGCGCGCCGACTGCGCGAACTGCTTCGGGCTGTGCTGTGTCGCGCTGACCCTGACCCGCTCGTCGGACTTCGCGGTCGACAAGGACGCCGGCGAGCCCTGCCACAACCTGCGGGACGACTTCCGTTGCGGCATACACACCGAACTGCGGACCCAGGGCTTCCCGGGGTGCACGGTGTACGACTGCTTCGGCGCCGGCCAGAAGGTCTCCCAGGAGACCTTCGAAGGACGGGACTGGCGCCGGGCCCCGCAGACCGCCCGGCAGATGTTCCAGGTCTTCCCCGTCATGAGGCAACTGCACGAACTGCTCTGGTACCTCACCGAAGCACTGTCCCTGCGGCCCGCCGTCCCCCTCCACGAAGAGATACGACGCGCCCTCGCCGGCACCGAAGCCCTCACCCGTCTCACCCCCGCCGCGATCGCGGACGTGGACGTGGCCGCGCACCGGGAGAACGTGGCCCGGCTGCTTCTGCGGACCAGTGAACTCGTACGCTCGACCGTTCCTCGCAAGAAGAAGCGCAGTCGTCGCGGCGCCGACCTCATCGGCGCCCGGCTGCACCGCGCCGACCTGCAGGGGGCGGACCTGCGCGGCGCGTACCTCATAGCCGCGGACCTGTCCGGAGCCGATCTGCGTCTGGCCGATGTGATCGGCGCCGACTTCCGGGACGCCGACCTGTCCGGAGCGCATCTCACCGGAAGCCTGTTCCTCACGCAGGCGCAGCTGAACGCGGCGCGGGGCGACGCCGCGACGAAACTGCCGACGTCACTCGCGCGCCCGGCGCACTGGGGCGGCTGAGCGACCCCAGCACGCCCTGTCTCAGCCTTCTTCCAGCGCCGCCTTCAACCGCCGCAGAGTGGTCCGGATGTTGCCCCGCTGGAAGTCGGCGAAGGTGTGCCCCCGAGTGGCAATCCGGTCGAAGGCGTTGGCCAGCGCATCCGGCCAGCCCCGGCGGTCGTCGGTCCAGATCTCGGTGACCCGGGTGCCCGCATCCACCGCCTCGAACCGGTACTCCCAGGTGGCGATGGATCCCGGCAGCCGGGGGCGCCGGGCACCGATCGCGTGGACCCGGAAGGCGAACCGCTCGCCGGGATCGGCCGCCGTCACGGTGCACTGGGTCGTCCAGCGCATCGCCCCGCGCTTGTTGCGGCCCTCGAAGACCATGCCGACGTACGCCTCCCGGCGCTCCCCGAGCACGGTGGCGCCACGGTTCTCCGGGCTCCAACGTCCCATCGCGGTGGGGTCGCTGAGCTGCGCGTACACGGACGGCGGGGCGGCTTCGATCACGATGCTGTCCGACACGGACATGGTGCGGGTCATGGCACGGCTCCTGCATGCGGACGACGTCGCGAAGAGGAGGGGCGGCGTCGCGAACGGTTGATGTACGTGGTTCGTTGCACAGTGTGGCGTACCCGGAAAAACCTTCGACGACCGGACCGAGGAGCCCCGCACATGCCCAGCCGTACCGACACCGGCCGCAGCAGCGACCCCAGCCGCACCGGCACGAGCCGTACCCGCCTGATCGAGCGGCTCATGGAGCAGTTCCCGCACGTACCCAGGGAAGCCGTCATCAAGGAGGATCTGCTGCGCGGCGGCGTGGCGTTCGACGAGTCCGCGCTGAGCGACAACGAGGACGGCGACGTCAAGCCGAAGTCGTACTTCATCTTCTCCTTCGACCACGGCACACTGCCCGAGCTGGGTGCGGCCGCCCTGCGCCGCCCGCCGGAGGAGATCGTGCTCACCGGTGGCCCGTACGAGCTGCGCCGCACGGTCGTCTCGGTCCGGGTGAACCCGGCGTCGCCCTACCGGGTGGCGGCCGGCGACGACGGCGTCCTGGGGCTGTACCTCGACGGCAGGCGGATCTCGGACGTCGGACTGCCACCGATGCCGGACTATTACCGGCACACTCTCGCCAACGGCAAATCGGTGATGGAGGTGGCCCCCACCATCCAGTGGGGTTACCTCGTCTATCTGACGGTCTTCCGCGTCTGCCAGTACTTCGGCGCGAAGGAGGAGTGCCAGTACTGCGACATCAACCACAACTGGCGTCAGCACAAGGCGGCAGGACGCCCCTACACCGGGGTGAAACCGGTCGAGGAGGTGCTGGAGGCGCTCGACATCATCGACCGGTACGACACAGCGAGGACCTCCACCGCCTACACCCTCACCGGGGGTGCCATCACCTCCCACATCGGCGGGCGCGACGAAGCCGACTTCTACGGGCAGTACGCCAAGGCCATCGAGGACGCCTTCCCCGGCCGCTGGATCGGCAAGGTCGTGGCGCAGGCGCTGCCGAAGGCCGATGTGCAGCGCTTCCACGACTACGGCGTCCAGATCTACCACCCCAACTACGAGGTGTGGGACCGCCGGCTGTTCGAGCTGTACTGCCCGGGCAAGGAGCGGTACGTCGGCCGTGACGAGTGGCACCGCCGGATCCTGGACTCCGCCGAGATCTTCGGCGCCCGCAATGTCATCCCCAACTTCGTGGCGGGCGTGGAGATGGCCGAGCCGTTCGGCTTCACGACCGTCGACGAGGCGATCGAGTCGACCACCGAGGGACTGCGGTTCTTCATGTCGCACGGCATCACTCCGCGCTTCACCACCTGGTGCCCCGAACCCACCACACCGCTCGGGAGGACCAACCCTGACGGGGCGCCGCTGGAGTACCACATCCGCCTGCTTGACGCCTACCGCTCGACGATGCAGGAGTACGGGCTCAGCTCGCCGCCCGGTTATGGCCCGCCCGGACCCGGACGCGCCGTGTTCTCCGTCAGTTCGTTCATGGACAGCCTGCCGGCCGGACCGGACGACGGCCGGTAGCCGACGTCGGACAGCGCCCTCGCTCCGGAGGCCAGTTCCCGTACGACCTCGGCGAAGCCGCGCACCAGGGCGTTGTCCGCGCCGTCGGCCCAGGCGAGCACGGTCCGCAGCGGTTCCACGTCCGCCAGGAGGACCCACGACAGATCCGGCCGCGCGTAGTACTGCGCCATGCTGAACGGCGCGAAGCAGATCGCCGACCCCTCCGCGACCTGCTCCAGCATCTCCTCCACGTTGTCATTGGTCGGGCCCCAGCGTGGGCTCGACCCGTCCGGCCGGGGATTGACCGCCCACCAGTCCACCCACTCCCGAGGCGCTCGCTCCGTCCACATCAGCGGCTCGTCGGCGACGTCGAGCACGGAGATCCCGGACCGGCCGGCGAGCGGATGCCCGGACGGCAGACCGACCACCCGCGGCTCGGTGTGCACGACCTCCGCACGCAGCCCCGTCAGGTCGTTGGGCAGCCAGACGAAGGCGACGTCGGCCAGGCCGTTGCGTACGGCCGCGGCCTCCTGACCCCAGTCGTACCGCTTCGGCGCCACCCGGACGCCCGGGTGGCGCCGCGCGAACTCCGCCCTCGCCCGGGTGGTGAGCTCCCCGGCCCCGCTCGCCTCGAACCCCACCCGCAGCACCCCCGTTTCCCCGCGCCGGTGCCGATCCGCCGCGTCCGTCACCCGCTCGGACCGGCGCACCGTGAGACGTGCCTCCTCGATCACATCGCGACCGGCGGCGGTCGCGGTCACACCACCTGCATGGCGTTCGAAGAGCCGCACGCCGAGTTCCGATTCGAGGCTCTTCAGCGCGTAGGACAGGGCCGGCTGGCTGACGTACAGCCGTTGCGCGGCCCGTCCCAGGTTCCCCTCGTCGGCGATCACGGTGAGGTAGTGCAGCTGACGCAGCTCCATCCAGCGATCATAAGCCGCGTTTATGGAGCGAGAGAGCTTCTGTCTTGGACTGCCGACGGCGCCGGATGACATAAAAGGGTCATCCAACGCCCCTTTGAGGAAGCGGAGTTACCGATGGACGCCAACATTCCCGATGCCCGCTCCGCAGCCACCGGACGTGTGTGGCTGATCACCGGAGCGTCCTCCGGTTTCGGCCGGTCGATCGCCGAGGCCGCACTTGCCGCCGGGGACACCGTCGTGGCGACGGCCCGCAGACCCGAGGCGCTCGACTCCCTGATCGCCGCACACCCCGACCGTGCGGTCGCCCTTCAGCTCGATGTCACCGACACGGCGCGTATCGCAGATGTCGTCGCCAACACGGTGCTCTGGTACGGGCGGATCGACGTGGTCGTCAACAATGCCGGTCTCGGGCTGATCGGTGCGGTCGAGGAGACCACCGACCGTGAGCTGAGAGACCTCATGGACCTGCACTTCTTCGCCCCCGCCGCGCTCGTCCGCGCGGTACTGCCGCATATGCGCCGCCAGGGTTCCGGTGCCGTCGTGCAGATGAGCAGCATGGGTGGCCGGTTGTCGTTCGCCGGCGTCGGGGCCTACTCGGCAAGCAAGTTCGCCCTGGAAGGCCTTTCCGAGGCGCTGGCCGCCGAGGTGGCGCCGCACGGGATCAAGGTGCTGATCGTCGAACCCGGATCGTTCCGGACCGGGTTCGCCGGGGGAGGCGCACTGCGCCACACGACGGCCATTCCCGCGTACGAGGAGACGGTCGGCCCGGTCCGCACCCAACTTCCCGGATCGGACGGCAAGCAGGAAGGAGACCCCGACAGGGCCGCCGCGGCCATCCTCGGCGCACTGGCCGCCGACACGACCCCGCTGCGACTGCCGCTCGGCGGCGACGCGACCGATGCGGTGCTCGCCAGTCTCGACGCGGCCCGCGCCGAGACTGTGGCCTGGGAGAAGGTCAGCCGCAGCACCGGCTTCGACGACTGACCACGACCCTGCGCGGGCGGGCTCCGGCCGGGGAACACTGGAACCCGCCCCGTCATCCGGCAACGCCGGTGCGCCGGACTCTCAGGCGCGCCACTGCGCCGTGCGCTCCGGTGAGGCCTCGGCCAGTGCCTTCGCGATGGCGTCGGCGTCGCCCCGGTTGCCGTAGACGGGTGTGCCCGGCTGCTGGCGCCAGGACTCGTCCAGACCGCCCGCATCCACCGTGTCGAAGCCCAGCTCGTCGATGAGGTCGCGCACGGTCTGCTTGGCGGCCGCGTCGTCGCCGGCGACCGGCAGGGCCTGCCGGCCGGGAGCGCCCTTGGGAAGCGCCTTGTCCAGGATGTCCTGCGCATAGGTCCCGTTGAACGCCTTGACCACCGGGTGACCGATCCGTTCCTCGGTCCACCTGCTCTCCGGCAGACCGTCCTCGATGGCGGCGACACGGCCGTCGCGCTCCTGCGGGTAGTAGTTGCCCGTGTCGATGACGACGACCCCTTCCTCCGCGTCGTCGAGGAAGCCCGTGGGAAGGCCGGGTACCGCTCTGACCGGGATGGTCACCACGACGACGCGGGCTCCCCGCGCCGCCTCGGCCACGGTGACCGGAATGGCACCGGTCTCCTCCGCGAGCGCGGTGAGTGTGTGCGGGCCCCGCGAGTTGGCGACGGCCACCTCGTGACCCAGTGCGGTGAGGCGCCGGGTGAGGTTGCCACCGATGTTCCCCGCCCCGATGATGCCGATCTTCATGGCTTCGGCCCTCCGATGAGGTGTGTGATGTGGATGCGGTCTCGTCGGTTCACCAACCCGTCGACGCCAGCCGCTATTCCGGCTGATCGGAAGAACGTTCCCTCGGTGATCGGGCGGATGGATCCAGCGGTCACGGGCACGTAGAGGGTAGAGAAACGGAACCACGGAGCCCCCTTGGAGGCGGTGCCCATGCTGCATGGGGTCGATGTCAGCTCGTATCAGTCATCCTTCGACACGGACGGTCTGGACTTCGTTCTCATCAAGGCGACCGAGGGCCGCACCTACGTCAATCCGCATCTGAGCGCGCAGGTCAAGCGGGCGCGCGACGCCGAATGCGTGGTCGGCTTCTACCATTTCCTCTGGCCGGGCAACCTCACGGCGCAGGCGGAGTACTTCGTGAGCAAGGCGCCGGAGAAGGCCGGCGACCTGCTCGCCGTGGACTGGGAGGTCACCGGGGACGGTACGCGCGCGACCAACGCCGAGAAGGACCGCTTCATCCGCGAGGTCAAACGGCTCCGGCCGCACCACCGGGTGCTGCTCTACTGCAACCGGCACTTCTGGCTGAACTACGACACCACGTCGTACGCCGGCGACGGTTTGTGGATCGCCGACTACGTGACCGCGGGCAAGCCCCGGATCAAGGCGACCTGGCGCATCCACCAGTATTCCGACCAGCCGCTCGACAAGGACGTCGCCGCATTCGCCTCCCGGGCCGCGATGCGCAGCTGGGCGCGACCGTAGCGGACCCGCTGCCGTAAGGCTCCCGCGGTCCGCGGTCGCGGACAAGCGCATGTCGGCGATCAGAAATACCCTGTTTCGAGGCTTGTGTCGCCACCTCGACATGCCAATCGAATCGCGCGGTGGCATCGGCCGAGGCGCCGTCTCGAAGCGGAGGAGTGTCCATGAAGGCCGCAGTTGTCCGCAGCTTCGCCGAACCCCTGGTGATCGAGGAGCGACCGGTGCCGACCCCGGCCGGCCACCAGGTCCTGGTACGGATGGAAACCTCCGGGCTGTGCCACACGGACATTCATGCGGCGCAGGGGGACTGGCCGATCAGACCGAACCCGCCCTTCGTGCCCGGCCACGAAGGCATCGGCATCATCGAGGCCGCCGGTGACCAGGTCGGCCATCTCGCGGTGGGGGATCGAGTGGCCATCCCCTGGCTGGGTGAGGCGTGCGGGCATTGCGACCACTGTGTCTCCGGATGGGAGACGCTCTGTCCGGAGCAGCGGAACAGCGGCTATTCCGTGGACGGCAGCCACACCGAGTACGCCCTGGCGCACGGAACGTATGTCGTACGCGTCCCCGACGGCATCGACCCGCTGGACGCGGCGCCCCTGACCTGCGCCGGTGTCACCACGTACAAGGCGGTGAAACTCTCCGGCGCGCGCCCGGGGACCCTCGCCCTCGTCTCCGGCATCGGCGGCCTTGGGCACCTGGCCCTGCAGTACGCACGGATCTTCGGCGCGGAGACCGTCGCCGTCGACGTCACCGACGAGAAGCTCGCCCTCGCCCGAGAGCTGGGTGCCGACCATGTCATCGACGCCCGGGTGCAGGACGTCGCCGAGGAAATGCGCCGGCTCGGCGGCGCCCACGTCGCCGTCTCCCTCGCGGTGAGCAACGAATCGTTCGATGCCGCCTACGCCTCACTGCGCCGTGGCGGCACCCTCGTTCTTGTGGCGCTCCCTGCCGAGGGCAAGCTGGAACTGCCCGTCTTCGACATGGTGCTCAACGGCACGAAGGTCATCGGTTCGATCGTCGGCACCCGTGAGGATCTCGCCGAGGTCTTCCGGCTGCACGGGCTGGGCCGGACCCGAGTCGTCCGGGAGACCCGCGGTCTGGAGGAGATCAATTCCGCGATCGAGGAGGTGCTGAAGGGCGAGGTGCCGGGTCGTCTCGTCTTCGATATGCGCTGAAGGGAGCACGATCGGGTGCAGCTGACCGAGCGGGTGCGCCCAGGGAGCCGGGAACGGCGGGCCTTACGGACCTTATGTGCGGGAGGAGTTGGCCTCCCGGCTCAGGACCGTCCGCAGCGATGCGGCGGAGGCTCCGGACGATGTCGCGGCCGACGCCGTGCCATCGCCGACGACCAGAGCCGCCCTCGCACACCTCCGCCCGGCGTCCCGGAGCTGCGGATGGATGTGGCCGCGTCGCTCGTCCGGGTCGAATGCCCGTTGACCGTAAGGGACGTTGAGGTGCGCGTACACACACGTCGGCGCATCAGGTCCTACGGACAACGGCCAAGTCGCTGCCCGGAAAAGCGAGTCCGGTGCGGCAGACTTCTTCGGTGACCACAGCAGCGTCCCAGCCATCCCGCGACCGCGCGCTCGGGCGCGGCATCACCACCCTCATCCCACAGGCCGCGACCGCGACCCCGGCGGAGCAGGCGGCAGCCGTGCTGGCCGGGATGCAGACCGTTCCGGTGCGCGTCGGCGTCCTCCAGGCCGCCGTGGTGCTCCTGGAGGAGCGGGTACGTACGACGGAGGACGACACGGAGCGCAGGGCGGCGGCGACCACCGTGGCCATGCTCCGCGGCGCCATCGGACAGGTGGGCTGAACCACCGCCGACGGGTCGCCGGGCTCCGGGCGGAACGGCTTCCGGGCCGCCCGGTCGGTGCGGGGTCGGCCCGACGCGGTTCCGGTGCGATGAGGGCCCTCCCGTCTCCGGAAGGGGCCGGCTGACCGTCACCGAAGCGACCGGAACCGAGCGAAGGCCGTCCCGGCCTACTCCGGCCAGGGGGAGTCGAGGATCGTACGGACGAAGTCGCCGCGCTCGAAACCGGGTACGTAGTGCTCCAGCACGTCGGCCTTCACATTGCCGAAGGTTGTCTCCGGTTTCGGCCGGATCCCGTCGGTGAACGCAGCCAGAATGCGCCGCTTGAAGTCCGGCCTGGGGTGCAGGGCGACAATCTCCGCCCGGTCGGCCTCGGAGATGTCCTCGTACCCGATACCGAGCACGTCGTATTCGACCCCGGCCGTCACCAGAGCCACTTCCGGTTCCATGAACTGTGGAATGCCGGGTGTCGTGTGAAGGGCGATGGCTGTCCACACGCGCCGGATGCTGTCCTCGGGCACATGGTGCGACCGCAGGAACCGCCGGGCCTCGTCCGCGCTGTCCACCTCGAACCGCCGGCCGCTCCCGTGGAAGCGCTCGCCGAGCCCGAGGTCGTGGAAGAGCGCGCCGATGTAGAGCAGCTCCGGGTCGAAACTCAGATCGCGATGACGGCCCTGCAAGGCGCCGAACCAGAACACTCGCCGCGAGTGGTGGTAGACGAGCTCACTCGTGGTGTCGCGGACCAACTGGTCCGCCTCCCTCGCGATTCTGGTGCCCGGCGCATGGATGCCGGCTGCGGAGGACGGGTCGATGGCCACTGTGATGCACCTGCACTCTCTTCTGAGTGGACAGTCATTGGCTCCACCTTCCGTGCTCGCCGATGGGGCGACAACCGGGAGGCGGCGCGCGGCGGGGCGCGGAGTCCATGGCCGGGACGCCGCGGGGGAAGTGGTCCCGTGTCCGTGCGCCGCGCTCGACGGGCACCCGAATTCCAGGGAGTCATTGGCATGGACCTGACCTTATCTCTGGACTACAGTCCGTTGCGGCACACGCTGAGAGCGCTCTCAGAGGGCTCTCGGACGGCTGCTGTTCCTCCCCCACACATCGGAACAACAGAAGGGCCCACTCCCTTGAGACGCACGACTGTTTTACGCGCCGGCATGTCCGCCCTGCTCCTTCTCGGCGCCTGGGCAACCGCCGGCCTCGCTCCGGCCTCCGCCGCCACCCCTGCTGCCACCGCGTCCGCCCCCAGGGCGCAGGCGTCGACCGGCCTGCTCTCCGCGATGCAGAAGGACCTCGGTCTGACCGAGAGCCAGGCCAAGGCACGACTGTCCGCGGAGAAGACGGCGACGGACCTCCAGGGAAAGGCGCGGCGGGCCGCGGGATCCTCTTACGGGGGTTCCTGGTTCGACCCGGCCACGAGCAGACTGACCGTAGCCGTCACGAACGACAGGGAGGCCGGTGCGGTACGGGCGACGGGTGCGGCCGTCCGGTTGGTGGCGCACAGCGCCCGGCAGCTCGATGGGGTCAAGGCGCGCCTCGACAAGCTCTCGGCGCCCGACGGCGTCGCGAGCTGGCATGTCGATCCGCAGGCCAGCCGAGTCGTCGTGAACGTCGTCGCATCCGCAGCGGCTGACAACGATGTCCGCGCTTTCGTGAAGCAAGCGCGTGCGGCCGGTCCGGTCGTCGTGCAGCGGACGGCACAGGCGCCGAAGACGTTCTCCGCCGGGACGGTCGGCGGCGATCCGTACTACACGGGCAATGTGCGGTGCTCCATCGGCTTCTCCGTGTACGGCGGCTTCGTCACCGCGGGCCACTGCGCCCAGGCGGGTGCCGGGGTGAACGGCTGGGACGGTTCGTACATCGGCAACTTCCAGGGGTCCTCCTTCCCGGGCGACGACTACGCCTGGGTGAGCGTGGGCAACGGCTGGTGGACCGTGCCGGTGGTCCTCGGCTGGGGCACGGTCTCCGACCAGTTGGTCCGGGGGTCGGCGGTGGCTCCCATCGGCGCCTCGATCTGCCGCTCCGGGTCCACGTCGCACTGGCACTGCGGCAACGTGCTCGCCACGAACGAAACCGTCAACTACAGCCAGGGCGCCGTCTACGAGATGACCAAGACGAGCGTGTGCGCCGAGCCGGGTGACTCGGGCGGCTCGTTCATCAGTGGCGACCAGGCGCAAGGTGTCACCTCCGGCGGCTGGGGCGACTGCACCAGCGGTGGTGAGACCTGGCACCAGCCGATCAACGAGATCCTGAACAGGTACGGCCTGACGCTGCACACGGCCTGACCGTCCGGAGCCTCTCCGAGGGCCTGTCGTGGTCGGCGCACCGGAACGCCCGCCCACGACAGGCCCTTCACCACCACCGCTTCTACATCCCGGCGTCTCCCTCCCCACCGGCGGATACGCCGTGCCTCGCCGGTGGACTACAGGCTGCCGACTCCCTCGATGATCAGCGCGATGCCGATGAGTGCGAGGACCGGTCGGTGCTCAGGGCGGTGTCGGCGACACCGCCCTCAGGAAGCGGCGAGAGACTGCTTGAGAGCGCTGAGCCCGTCGGTGTAGATGCCGTGGAACAGTTCGACAGCTTCCGCTTCGCTCACACCGTCGGGCGTGAAGGTGCCGGACCACTCGACACGGGTGACGCCGGCGCCGGGTGTCTCGTGGACCGTGAGCGTCGAGAGATAACCGGTCACCGGGAACGGCGCCCGGGCGATCGAGTAGCTGTACGAACGTTCCCGGCTGCTGAACGCTTCGAGGCGTTCGACGATGGTCCCGCCGTCCTCGTTCGTGAGGGTGCGCACACGGCCGCCGTCGCTGAGTGTGCTGACGGTGATGTACGGAAGCCAGTCGGGCAGCGAGTCGAAGCCGCCGATGAGCTCCCACACACGGTCGGCGGATGCGGGAACCTCGATTGACGCGCTGGTGGTAGCCATGGGTTTCTCCTGATTCTTGCGCGGGGCGCGGCGCCCGGGGCGCAGAAGGCGATCGTCAGACGGTGGGGACGGGAGCGTCGGCGGCGATGAGTCCCTCCTGCCGGAGCGCCGTCCAGAACGCGGCCGGGACGCTCGCGGTGAGCGCCGCGGTGTCCTCCGCGATCCTGCTCGGCTTGGTGGCGCCGGGAATCGCGGCGACGACGGCCGGGTGGGCGAGGGCGAACTGCAGAGCGGCCGCCTTGATGCCGATGCCGTGCTCGTGTGCGAGTTCCTTGATCCGCTGCACCTTCGCGACGATCTCCGCCGGAGCCTTCTGGTACTCGAAGTGCCGGCCGCCCGCGAGGATGCCTGAGCTGTACGGTCCACCGACCACGATGTCGACGTTCTGGCTCTCGGCGGCAGGCAGCAGGCGCTGCAGGGCGCGGCGGTGGTCGAGCAGGGTGTACCGGCCGGCGAGAAGGAAGGCGTCGGGCTTCGGTTCGTCGAGATCCAGGGTCAGCTCGAGTGGCTCGACACGGTTGACACCGAGGCCCCACGCCTTGATGACGCCCTCTTCGCGCAACCGGGTCAGCGTGCGGAAGGCGCCGGTGCGGGCGGTCTCGTATGCGGCCAGCCACTCGTCACCGTAGAAGTCCTGGGCCACGTCGTGCACCCAGACGATGTCGAGGCGGTCGGTCTTCAGCCGGGTGAGGCTGTCCTCGATGGAACGCAGTGTGGCGTCCGCGGTGTAGTCGTTGACCATCTTGTTGGGGCGGCCGTGCTCGAAGAGCCCGCCCTTCTCGCCCAGGTCGCGCGCGGTCGGGTCCTCGGTCTCGTCGAGGATCACCCGGCCGACCTTGGTGCTGAGGACGTACTCGTCGCGCGGATGTCCCGCCAGTACGTCGCCGAGCCGGATCTCCGACAGGCCGGCTCCGTAGAAAGGTGCCGTGTCGAAGTAGCGGATGCCCTGGTTCCAGGCGGCCTCGACGGTGGCGGCAGCCTCCTCGTCGGGGATCGCGCGGAACATGTTGCCGAGGGGGGCGGTGCCGAAGCCGAGGGCTCCGGGGAGAAGCGAGGCGATGCTCATGTGAGGGTCCTTGCGGTGGTGCGGTGGTGCCCGTACCGGTGCGTTCCTGTGCGGGAGACGCTGACCGGTGCGGCCTGTGTGATCAGGCTAGGCTCGACATGTTGAGTCCGTCCAAGACTTGCTCGGCCATACTTCAGTCCTCAGAGGTCTTACATGTTGGATCTTCGCCAGCTCCGCTATTTCGTCGCCGTCGCGGAGACGGAACACGTCGGCCGCGCCGCGGAGCAGCTGCACATCTCTCAGTCACCGCTGAGCCGCCAGATTGCCCAACTGGAGAAACACCTGGGTCTGATTCTGTTCGAACGCAGTCAGCAGCGCATCCGGCTGACCTCCGACGGCCGTGTCTTCCTGACCGAGGCCAGAGCGCTGCTGCGTCACGCGGACCGTCTGGAGAATCTCGGCCGTCGCCTGGGCCGTGGGGAGGAGGGGGGACTCTGCATCGGCTACGTACCCGATGCCATGCACACCGGCGTGCTGCCGTCCGCCCTGCGGGCCCTCCGGGCGGAGCGGCCCGCGATCCATGTCGCGCTGTACGGGCAGTCGTCGGTGGAACAGCTGGAAGGGCTTCGGCAGCGGAGTCTCGACATGGCGTTCGTCCACGAGCCCCCGGACGAGGACGATCCGGACCTGACGGCGACGCGGCTGGTGGACGATCCGCTGATGCTGGTGCTGCCTGAGCACCATGCGCTCGCGGACCGGGCCGAACCATCCCCGGACGAGCTGGACGGGCAGCCCTGGATCGCGGTCGGTGACTCTCAGGACCCGGTCTGGCGGGACGCCTTCATCGCGTCGTGCGTGGCCTCCGGCTTCACGCCGGACATACGGCTCCAGGCGGCCGAACCGCTCACCGCGCTCGGCCTCGTCGCATCGGGGCTGGGGGTCGCGCTGATCCAACGGAGCATGCTCCGGGGCAGGACCGATGGCGTCGTGGTCCGTGAACTTCCCTGGTCCGTCACGTCGGTTCAGCTGTGGGCGGCATGGCACCGGATCGATCTGCGGCCGGTGGTGGCGGAGTTCCGGCAGACGGTGCTGGGGGAGGAGGACGACGGGCAGACCCTGGCGTGAGGTGGGCGACTACGCCGGCCCGGAAGCCTCGCGAAGTACCTGCGAGAGTTCGCTGCTGTGCTGCTCCACGAGTTCCGGACGATTGTGATGGGCGGCCGGGGTGTTCTGGAACAGCGCCACCCGCCAGGTTCCGGCGCTGTGTTCGGCGACGAGTGTCTGCACCGTGTTCAGGGCCGGCTTCAGCTCGGTACGGCCCGGCGGCACCATGCCCGCGATGGCGTACACCATCGCCGCGTCGCTGCCCAGCAGCCGTACATCACGGACCTTCCACACGTACCTCGCAGTCGGGTGGTCGGCGAAGACCGGCGCGAGGTGGCCTTCCACCTCTGAGCCGCGCAGGTGGCTCCCGTCGAACCCGACCATCACGGCATCAGGGGCGAACAGCGCCGCGTACCCCTGGGCGTCACGGCGGTTCCAGGCGCTGAGCAGGGATGCGTAGAGGTCCCGCACCGCACGTGCGACGTCTTCTTCGCCGGGCTTCTCGTCCATGGGCCAGATCCTGCCACGGTCCTCACTCCACGTCCGTCGGCATCGTGGTGAGTGGCTTCGCGTCCCCTGCCCCCGAGTGTGCGCGGTCGACCCGTCGTGGAAGAGAGCAGCTCGGCCGTGCCGGACGGTACCGGGCCGATGTCATCAGGACGGAGGCGTGCCAGAATCCGTAGGTGCCCGAATTGATGATCCGTCCCCGTACCGACAGCGACATGCCGGCCTGCGTGGACGCGCTCGCCACCGTCCACGAGGCGGAGCACTACCCGGTCCAGTGGCCGGCCGACCCGGCGCGCTGGCTGACACCTGACGGACTGCTCGGGGCATGGGTGGCCACGAACGGCCCACTGGTACTGGGCCATGTGGTGCTCAGAAGAGCAGGTCGGGATGGGGCGAACGCCGTCGGTCTCACGCCGGTGCGGCTCGCAGCTGTCGCTCGGTTGTTCGTCCGCGTGGGTGCCCGTAGAGAAGGCGTGGCGAGCCGGCTGCTGGAGGCGGCAACGGCAGACGCCGCAACGAGCGGTCTTCGGCTGATGCTGGAGGTCGAGGCAGGGGCTGCCCCCGCCATCGCCCTCTACGAGCGGAGCGGATGGCGTCTCATGGGCAGCGCCACAGCCGAGTGGACGGCGGCCGACGGCCGTGCCGCCCTGGTACATGCGTACATGGCACCCACCGTCTGACGACCGCCGACCCTGCGGGGCCCGCCCGCACTGCCCGGAAGCAGCGTGAACGGGGGAGAGAAACCGCTGATCCGCGCCGGTCGAGAGGCTGTTCGGTACGGCGGTGACGCATCGGCCTTGAGTCTCCAGCAGGGGGAGACACGAAGGTGGAGGCATGGACGGCGGCACGCTCTACTCGATCGGTGACCTGGCACGGCGGACCGGACTGACGGTCAAGACCGTCCGGTTCTACTCCGACCGCGGGATCGTGGTGCCGGCCGGCCGTAGCCCGGCCGGATACCGCCTGTACGACATCGACGCCGCCGCGCGCCTGGACCTTGTGCGGACCCTGCGCGAGCTGGGGCTGGACCTGGCGACCATCCGAAGAGTTGTGGACCGGGAACTGGCACTGCCCGAGGTCGCAGCCGCGCACGCCGATGCCCTTGCCGTGCAGATCCGCACCCTGCGCCTGCGGCGTGCGGTGCTGACGGCGGTGGCGGAGCGCGGCTCCACCCCTGAGGAGATGGAACTCATGCACCGAATGGCCAAGCTCTCCGAGAACGAACGCCGCGTTCTGATCGGTGACTTCATGGATGCCGCCTTCGGCGAACTGCAGACCGCCCCCGCGTTCGGGGCAGTCATGCGCTCGATGACGCCCGAACTCCCCGACAGTCCCGGTGCCGAACAGGTCGAGGCGTGGGTGGAATTGGCCGAACTGACCCAGGACCTGGGTTTCCGCGCCGCCGTGCGAGGACTGGCACGGGAGCAGGTGGCCGAGCGCACCGAGGGCGGCCCCGCGCTCGTGCGCCGTGATCTGGCCGCGGTGGTCCGGGACGAGGTGGCCCCGGCGTTGGCGGCCGGCATCGCTCCGACCTCGCACCGGGCCGATCCCGTTGTCGCGTCCCTCGCTGTTCACTACACCCACATCACCGGCCGCCACGACGACGCCGAGCTCCGACGCGCACTGGTGTCCCGGCTGGAGAGCCTGAACGACCCCCGCCGGGAGCGGTATCTGCGGCTGCTGGCAGTGATCAACGGCTGGTCGGCTCCGGCGAGCCTGGCGCCGGTGCTCGACTGGTCCATCGAGGCCCTTCGCACCCGGATGCGGCGATAGCGGGTACCCCGTAGGGGCGTGCCAGGACGCTCATCCCGGACCGGTGCCGGCGAAGTCGGCCACCAGCCGCGCCACGTGCTCGTACTGGTGGACCTCGGCGAGCGTGCCGGAACCAACTTCGGTGTGCTGGTCGCGGAGGCGCTCGCCCGTCGTCACGAGTCGGAAGACGATCGCGCGGACGACGTACTGGACGAAATCCGGACCGCCGTCGCGAGTCGCCCTGGTGAGCAGCCCGGTGTCGGCACCGTGCCAGATCAGGGCGTCACCGACCACCACCGCCTCGCCGAATGCCGCCGGGCGCCAATACGGTGAGAAGTCGATGACCGCCGGAGCCAGCCCCGGCGCGAAGAGCACATTGCCGGTCAGGTCGCCGTGGATGAGCTGGGACCGCTCCCGCGGCGGCGGCCCGAGCAGACCGACCAGATCTTCGTAAGGGCCTTGGAGAGCCGACGGCAGATGCGGTTTCCGCTCCTGCCAGGCGACCTTGTTACCGGTCTCCCACCAGTTGGCACGACGATCCAGGAAACCGGGACGAGGCAGTCCGGCCAGGGCGCGGTGGAATGCCCGCCCCGCGTCGATGATCTCCGACCAGCGTGGCGCGACCGCATGATCGGGCTCCTCACCGACCACGTACCGGGACGCCGTCCAACCACCGTGGCTCCATGCCCCATCGGCGTTGCGAATCGGGCGAGCAACACGGAAGCCCTGCTCATGAATGGTGTCCAGGATCTCCGCCGTCCAGTCGACGATCTCGCTGTCGCGTTCGGCCGGCTTGAGCACGGCATCGCCGACGCGGACACTGAGGCCCTGGCCGCCCGCGAGAGGGACGGCCCTTCCGGTGAGCCCGAAGGCGTCGAGGACGCTCTGCTCCGGGATGGTCATGCCGCTCCTTCGCCCCGTGGATCAGCTGTCGTCGTCACGCTAGACGCGGCGTCGGCCGGGCGACACGGATTTTTGCCCGGTCGGTACGACGGCACCGGGGCATACCGACCGGACCGGGGCGCGGACGTCCCAGGACGACCGCAGGGGATCTTCCCGGCGGCCGGCTCCGCCTCCTCCTGGCGGGGCGATCCGCCCGTCCTGGACATCGGCCCCGGGACCTAGAGTGCACGCATGATCCGTCGCCAGGAGCAGCACGCCTTCACCGCTGTCGACCGACATCCCGATCCAGGTGAACTCGTCGGCGTACTGAAACGGCTGGCCGCCGAGCCGTTCTACGACGGATACAAACAGCGGCTGAGGATTCTCCTCCGCGCGCATCCGGGAGATGTCTTCCTCGATGTCGGTGCCGGAACGGGAGACAGCGCGCTGGCTCTGAGCGCCGACCACGGGGCACGAGTCGTCGGAGCGGACGCCTCGTTGACGATGGCGAAGTCCATGCGCCGCGCCGGCCTCTCGCATGCCGCTGTCGCCGACGGGCACCGGCTGCCGTTCCGCGGATCGTGCTTCGACGGAGCGTGGGCGGATCGTGTGCTTCAGCACGCGGACCGTCCGACGCGGATGGTCGACGAGATGGTGCGCGTGGTCCGCCCCGGTGGACGGATCGTGCTGGCCGACCCGGACTATGCGACCCAGGTTCTGGACATCGAGGACCAGTGTCTCGCCGGTCAGGTGCTGCGATTCAGAGCCGGAGCCGCCCTCCGCCACGGAACGCTGGCCCACCGGCATGCCGGCCTGCTCGCCGAACGCGGGCTGGAGGACATCGATGTGGAAGCCCGCACGCTGGTCGTACGGGATCCGACCGCGGTCGACAACGTGATGGGCATGCGGACCTGGGCTCACACCGCGGCCGCTCGTGGACACCTCGATAAGGAGGACGCCGACAGATTCGTCGTCCAGTTCGACGAGGCCGTACGCACCGGCCGCTTCACCTACGCCCTGACCTTCTTCCTGACCTCAGGAACGCTGCCCGGCCCTGGAGTCCGTGCGGATTCCGACACGAGCGGAAGCCTTCCGTAGCGGCATGACCGGGGTGGTGCGACACATGCCTTCTCGTACTGCTGGGCGCGCTGCGGTGGACCTCGCCGCGGAGCGAGCGTTCCCCGACGAGCGGGGCGGCGGCCTCGATGCCGTCGGCACGGCCCCGCACGCATGCGGAGAAGGGTCCGGTCGGTGTCACGGGCGTGGTCCTCTCCATGGCCGGAGTCGCGCCGTCGACCGGGAATTCGCCGCTGCGCAAGCCGAGCGGGACTGTCCGTGTGGTCTCCCGTTTCTCGGCGGGCGGTTCCCCCGTGTCGGCCGCATGCGCTCCTATCGTGAGAGCCCGGACGGCGACGGCGGACAGGCGGACCATGACCGAGGCGGGGATCGACTACGCGGCGGTTTTCCGCGCGCTGCCCGGCATAGTGGCGCTGCTCACCCCGGATCTGGTCTACGTGGACGCGAACGACGAGTTTCTGCGGATGTCCGGGCGTACCCGCGAGCAACTGATCGGCCAGTACCTGTTCGACGTGTTCCCCGACAACCCGGCCGACGGCGCGGCCACCGGTATGCGCAATCTGGAGGCATCGCTGCGGCGGGTGGTGGCCGACGGCGAGCGGGACGCCATGGCGCTGCAGCGGTACGATGTCCAGTCCGTCGACCGGCCGGACGTATGGGAGGAACGCTACTGGAGCCCGGTCAACGTCCCCGTCCGCGACGCCGAGGGGAGGGTGGTCCTGCTGGTGCACCGGGTGGAGGAGGTCACCGAACTGATCCGGGCCGAAAGAGCGCCGGAGGGAAGCCGGGCCCGGGTTCTGGAGGCCGAGCTGTACACCCGTGCGCGTGAACTCCAGGACGTGAACGAACGGCTGCGGCGGGCCAATGCCCGCGCGCGCGAGGTGGCCCTGGTTCTGCAGAAGGCGATGCTGCCCGACCTCAGGGAGGCGGGCCACCACCGGGCGGCCGTGCGTTACCGGCCCGCCACGGATGCGCTGAACGTGTGCGGGGACTGGTACGACCTCGTCGACCTGCCCGGAGACCGGATCGGGGTCGCCGTCGGCGACGTCGTCGGTCACGGTCTGGAAGCAGCCGGTGTCATGGGTCAGCTGCGCAGCGCCCTGAGCGCCGCCTCCCTGGTCTCGAGAGGTCCCGCCCAGGCGCTGGAAGTCCTTGGCCTGTATGCGCGTTCCATCGAGGGCGCGGAGTCCACCACCGCTGTGCAGATCCACATCGACTGGGAAACCCGGACGCTCGTCTACAGCAGCGCCGGCCATCTGCCGCCCGCACTGCTCCACACCGACGGCAGCGTCGAGTTCCTGGACCAGGCCACCGATCCACCTCTCGGGGCCCGTCCCGAGCATGTCAGCCGGCCACAGGCGACCACGCCGTTCACCGAAGGGGCCATTCTCGCGTTGTACACCGACGGCCTGATCGAACGCCGGCACGAGGACATCGATGTGGGCCTGCGACGCCTCGCCGATTCGCTGACCCGCCACCGAGGCGACGACCCCGAGACACTGGCCGACGCCCTGCTGCTCGAACTGCTTCCCGCCGACGGAGCCACCGACGACACCGCGCTGCTCGTCGTCGGGCTCTGACGGTTCGGTACGGCGGGTAGAAGACGCGGGGACGCCGGCGACGGGCGGGCTCCTTCGGCCGGAGTCCGCCGTCCGGTGCCGGGTGACCGAGGGAGCCGGAACGTGGTCGGGTCGTTCGTGCTCCCCGCCGAGGGCACCCCCCCGCAGTGCCCGGATCGGCCGTGCACGGTACGGATCGGCCGCCGGGGCGACCGATCCACTCGCAGTGCGGGCCGTGCGGCCTACGTGATCGTGATCGCTCGCACGGGACAGGCGCGGGCCGCCTCCCCGACCAGCGGACCGGTGGCGGCGTCCTCGTACTCGGGCAGCAGTTCGCTGAAACCGTCGTCGCCCTGGGTGAAGACCTCAGGCGCGGCAAGCGCGCACTGCCCGGCGCCGATGCATACTTCCTTGTCAATGCTGATCCACATCACAACAAGGTCCTTTCCGTTCGGATTTCGGTCACCACGCGACGGGCAGTTCAACCATGCCCTGGATGGTGTCGCCCGGTTTGAACGGGATTGCGTCGGCGGGTACCGCCAGCCGCAATCCCGGAAGCCGGTCGAAGAGGGTACGCAGCGCAATCTCCATTTCGGCCCGCGCCAGATTCTGGCCGAGGCATTGATGGATCCCGAAGCCGAACGCGACGTGATTGCGTGACGTGCGGCCGAGGTCCAGCTCGTCCGGCGAGGGATACGCGGCCTCGTCCCGGTTGATCACGGACGTGGACAGGACGACACCGTCCCCGCTCCGGATCGTCACCCCGCCCACCTCGATGTCCTCGGTGGCCACCCGTGACATTCCGTCGGCGATGGACAGGAAGCGGAGCAGCTCCTCGACAGCCGAAGGCATCAGGTCCGCGGAGGTGCGCATCAGCGCCAATTGGTCCGGGTGCTGCAGGAGAGTGAAGGTGCCGAGCGAGATCATGTTCGCGGTCGTCTCGTGACCGGCCACGAGCAGGATCACGGCCAGGCGGATCAGCTCCTCGTGGTCGACGGCGCCGGTGTCGAGTTGCAGGGCGATGAGCTCGTCCAGCAGTCCCTCGCCCGGATCCGCCCGCTTGCGTTCGATCAGAGTTCGGAAGTAGTCGTCGAGAGCGTCCCGTGCGGCCTCGACGTCCTCGGCCGAGGGACCGCGCAGCAGTGTGCGCGACTTGGACTCGAAGAACTCGTGGTCGGAGTAGGGAACCCCGAGCAGCGCGCAGATGACGATCGACGGAACGGGCAGCGCGAAGGCACTCACCAGATCGGTCGGAGGTCCCTGCTCGATCATCAGGTCCAGCTGTCGGTCCACCGTCTCCTGGATCCGCGGCCGCAGCGCCGCCGTTCGCTTGACCGTGAAGCTCGGGATCAGCATCCGGCGTTGCGTGTTGTGCTCGGGGTCGTCGACACCGAGCAGCTCGACGCGTCGCGATGCGATCGACGCCAGCCGCTCCGTGAACACGGGGAACGCGGGGTTCTCCCGGTCGGCCGAAAGTCGCGGGTCGACCAGCAGCGCGCGCGCCTCCGCATGCCCGGTGACCAGCCACACGGTACGGCCGTCGAAGAGTCGGGCTGGTGTCACCGGCTGCCCCTGGCGCTCGGTCCGGTACCCCGTCGGCGGATGGTAGGGACAGGTTCGGTCCTGTGGGAAGGGAATGGTCTCGGTTTCTGCCATGGCGGACCTCGCAAACAGGGCGGGGAGGTCTACCGGCCTCACCCGACTGGATTCCTCAGGCACCTGAACGGCCTGGGTGATGTTCAGCCAATTCGTCGTGGACGGCGTTCATCTCGTTGTGCCTCGGCCGGGCAGGACGAGCCACTGAGGCGGCGAGCCCGGATTCCCGTACGCGGTCGGACACCTGTCACATGTGAAGCACATGACGGTGAACCGGCGAATCAGGACCGCGCCGAGAGTTTCCTGCGGGGACGAGTCCGCCCCCTGTCCCGCACGTACGGCTCTGACTCACGTACGTCGTACACGATATGGAGGATTCGTCCGATTACCGCGCCGGGGCTCACGAGAAGCCCCTGAACATCCACTGAATGGCAGGCAGGAACCGTGCCGGGCTGCGGCGCGGCGCACACGGCCCGCAGGGATGAACACCGCCGCTCCGTGCCGGGCTGCGGCGCGGCGGCGGCCGGCCTGCGCCGGGACCGGCCCCACGGTCGTGCGCGCCACCGTACGCGGCACTCCTCGCCGGGTCAGCCCAGCGATTCCTGCCCGTTCAGGAGCTCGACGATGCGCTTGGCGGTCTTCTCGCCCGCCCGCTGCTTGATCAGCCCCTCCTTGGCAGCACCGCGGACGGACACCCTCGTGTGTTCAGGCCCGTTGTCGGCCAGACCGACGGTGATCAGGACCGGATTCATGTTTCCGAGCCCGCCCCCGACGATCGCCCTGACGACCCGTTCCGTGGCGAGGGGTTGAGCGCCTTCGGCTTCCAGCAGGTCCCCCGCCCGGGCGAGGACGCCTGCGACGTGATCGACAGCGGCACTCAGCGGCATCGACAGCGTCACGTCGATCACGTGCACGTTCTTCTTGAGGCGCTTTGCCGTGAAAGTGGCTCCGCGCCGCCCGCCGGCCCCGCCGCCGATCGCTCCCACCGCGCCCAGCGCAGTGGTCAGAATCTGATCCTCGTCATCGATCATGACCACAGCGTATCCCTCGGCATTCGGCCCCGGGGAGGCGTCGGGCACGAGCAGAGATGAGAGGTCGGCCCAGGCTCTGAGAGCCCCATGTCACCTGGGCGATACGTCGGTCAGAGGCCGCTCCAGGAACAATTCCGGCTGCGAGCAGAGCATGCGACGGGGTTTCAGAAGGCAGATGACGGTCACCCGCAAGGTACGGACCGAACGGACAACCTGCCCTTGGGAGTGAGACCTGTGGAGAACTGGCGCACGCACGCGGCCTGCCGTGACGAGGACCCGGATCTGTTCTTCCCCATCGGAAGCACGGGCCCGGCCCTGGTGCAGACCGAGGAGGCGAAGGCGGTGTGCAGGGGCTGCCCCGTGAGGGAGCAGTGTCTGGCGTGGGCCATGGAGAACGGCCAGGACTCCGGCGTGTGGGGCGGCCTGGGCGAGACCGAACGGCGTGCACTGAAGCGACGCACCCGCAGGCACGCTCAGTCATCCGGATGAGGACGGACAATGTGCCATGGACACCAGGGCTTGGTTGCTCGTCGCAGCGGTTGCCGCACTGCTCACGATGGGAATTGCCGCGGTTCTTCTGATCAGACTGTTCCGCACGAGGAAGCTGCTGCTCGACGCGGGTGTCCCGCTGCGCAACAAGGCGCTGGTGTGGGCCGCGGTGCTGTACACGGTATGCCCCGTCGACCTCATCCCCGACCCCGTCTACCTCGATGACATCGGGTTCCTGCTGCTGGCCCTGCGCTCGCTGTCGGCCCAGGCCCCCGGCCGGTTCGGGCGCCGCGTTCCCTGAGAGGGGGAGGCGCTCGTCCGCCGCGCCGGAGGAACGCGGCAAATCGGATCGGGCAGACGTCGGGTGGCATACGGTGGTTGAATCGCCGTCCTCGCAAGGAGCGCATGCATGCCGGTCACGCTGGGTCTCGGCCTTCCTCAGATGAAGCAGTACGACATCGGCCGCGATGTGGCCACGGTGGCCCGTGCCGCGGAGGATGCCGGGTACCGGAGCCTGTGGGTCTTCGAGCGTGTCCTGTTCCCCGAACCGGCCACCCAGGGGTTGTACGGCGTGCCGGGGCTGCCCTGGCCCGACCAGTACCGCGGTGTCGCGGACCCACTGATCACACTCACCCTGGCCGCCGCGGCCACCGATCGGGCCCGGCTCGGCACCAGCGTCCTGATCGCCCCGCTTCACGTACCGTTCCAGCTGGCACGCTCCCTCGCCTCGCTCGATGTCGCGAGTGGCGGCCGGGTGATCGCCGGTCTGGGAACCGGCTGGTCGCTCGACGAGTACGCGGCGGCGTCGGTCGCCCCGTTCGAGAAGCGTGGCGCGGTCCTGGACGAACTGCTCGACGTATGCGCGGCCGTCTGGGGTCCGGACCCGGTTTCGTATCAGGGTGCCCTGACCACCATCGCTCCGGCCGAGGTCGGCCCCAAGCCGATCAGCCCCATTCCGGTCTATCTGCCGGCCAACAGCCCGCGTGCCACCCGTCGGCTGGTGGATCGAGCGGACGGGTGGATGCCGGTGGCCATGGGAGCCCCGGCACTGTCCGAACAATGGCAACGGGTACAGGAGCTGGCCGGCGAGCGTGACAGGGTGAAGCCGATCGAGGTGTGTCTCCGCGTCAATGCGAGCTACAGCGCCAAGCCGTTCGAGGGCGCGGACCGGCAGCCGTTCCAGGGCAGTGTGGCCCAGATCGTGGCGGACCTGGCGGAGCATGCGGCGGTGGGTGTACCGGAGATCCTGCTGGACCTCCAGGCGACGACCCGCGACGCCGCCGAACTGGCGGACGTGGCGGCCGAGGTGTACCAGGCGGCCCGAGCTGCCGGTGTGTGAGGAGAAGCGTTGGGCGAGCGGTGAGCCGCGGGGCGGGACTCAGCGTCGACGAGTCGCCCTCAGCCGCCTTCACCTTCCGGCGCACTGTCGTTCACGGCTCGCCGCAGATCTAGTACGAAGCGGAGGCCGGGGCGGCCGTTGAGCTGGACGTCGCCGGTGGATATGAATCCTGTACGGGTCAGTACGGCTCGTGATCCGGCGTTGTCCAGGGTCGTGACGGCTCGCAGTGTGGTCAGCCCGTAGTCCGCGGCGGCAAGGACGCAGATCCGGCGAACGGCGGCTGTGGCCAGCCCCTGTCCGGCGCTCCTCTCGGCGATCCGGTACCCGAGCTCGGCCGAGCCATCCGTCACACCGAACAAGTTGACACGCCCGAGCACCGCGCCGCTGTCATCGACCAGCACATGGAAGTGGCTCAGCCCGGAGGCCTGTTCGGTGAGCAGGTTTTGGTGCCGTACAGCGAAGTGGGCGAAGTAGTCGTCACCGCGGTCGGGGATCGACAAGGCGAAATAGGCCCGGTTCTCGCGCTCGAACGCAAGAAGCGCCCGGGCATGGTCGGGACGGAGGCGCTGGAGTTCAGGCATGCGGGCATGCTACTGACCTCCATGCGCGATCACCTTGCCCACCGGGTGGCTTCGGGCGGGTGTGGGCCTTCCCCCAGCCGAAGACCTCGGTGCTCGGCCCGCGTTCGGAGAACAGGCACGTCGGGGAGACCTCCCGCAGCAGTCTGCGCAGCGTCTCCTCGAAACTGTCACGGCCCTCGCACCGGGACGCGGATGCGCCCGGTGCGGATCAATGGGGTGATTGGGAGCCACCCGATGTCAGGTTGGTGAGGCTGTGGGGGTACTGGAAAGGCGGGGGGTGAAGACCCCGGGAAAACATTGACGACTTGTGGGATGTGATCAAGCTGTTCATGCCGAAGGCCGGGCTGCGCACGAGCCGCACACGCTGAACCGGCGCACCCGCCGAACAGCGCCTGACTCGCCTGAGGGCTGTCCCGGCCTCACCTCATTCCGTATTTCGTAGGCACCCTCGACCACACCCCGGGACGGCCGCACCGTCGTCACCGTCCACCAGGAGCATCCATGACCACCGAGCAGGAAGCCCGCGACGCCATCCTCCACGCCTTCGGCGACACGGCGCACGCAGACATCAAGACGTTCCCCGCCGGAAACCTCTCCATCACCATCACCAAGGGCAAGCACGCGGCAACCATCGACGGGCATGCCGAAAGCGGCTGGGGCTGGACCGTGGACCCGGGCGAGGACGACGGCTTCAGTGGCCACGAGAACGTCGTGACCACTCTTGACGAGGCGCTCGCCGACGTGCGTGCCGCGCTGCTCTGAACCTCCCCGCGCGGGGAGCCTTCGAGCCGGGGCCTTACCACGCCCGTCGACGCGTGAGGTGTGCTCGCCCTGATGTCGGAGAGCAGGAGGGCCAGGCGAAAGTCTGCTGCGAAGCACGAGTCAGCGAGGTGAACCAGGCTGTGCGGCGAAGCGGGCGAGTTCCTCGGCGACGCCGTGCGGCAGATCGCCGACCGCCGTCTCCGGCAGGCCCATGATCACGGCACGCAGCCGCGCAGCAAGGTCGGGCAGTAGGGCCCAGGCCGATGTCGGGGCTGCTACGGCCGCGAGCAGTAGGTCCCCCTCGTAGAAGTACGCGTCCAGCAGAGGCTCTTCGAGCAGCAAGCCCACCGCGAGCGGGAGTACGTACGGCAGGGCGACCCGCTGGGTGAGCAGCATGCGTAGATCCGCCGGGCGGAGTTCACTCAGTGGCACGCGCCGCAACTTGTGCACTGTGCGGACCAGGTGAGTCGCGTCGGCGTCCGGAGCCGCCCAGCGGGGCGGGTCCAGATCGTCGAGCGTGCGGTCGAGGTGCATGAGACGGCCCATGGGTCCATTGTCCGCGGTCCATTGTCCGCGCGGGAGCACCCGTGATCGTCCGGTTCGCCCGTCCTGCTACGCCAATCAGGAGAAAACCCAGGTCCGATCGGGTTGCGGCGCGAATTACGATCACCATGCGCCGTCCATCGCGCTATTGACTGAGCGTCACCAAGCTACGGCGCCCCTGTCATGGGTGCCCTCGCACGACCGTGTCGCCCGTGTGCGCTGTTCCTATGGCATGCACTGGGCAAAGAGAAGGGAACACCGCATGCGGGTGCTGCGGAATTTCGTATCGAGTGCGATTGCCTCGCTACTTCTGGTCGGGCTGGCACCGACAACCGCCCACGCCGACGGCGGCCACGCCCGTCCAGGGGTCCAGTGCCCCACCGAGAAGCGAGGGCGCGGAACGAACAGGGCGCCCAATCCGGCGCTGGAGCGCTACTACCACGGCGACTGGCGGCTGGGCCCGCGTGAACTCCCGAAGACCGGCCCCATCGGCAAGATGCTGCGGGGCTACAACCGGACGGGCAACGCCTCGCCGTACTGGTTCCTCGGGTGCTACTGGCAGACCGACCCGGTGACGGAGAAGTCCGGTTGGTGGTATCCGAACAACGACGGCTTCGTCCTCGACCGCCGCGGGAACCCGGTGAAGAAGTCGCTGCGGCTCCGTGTGGGGCAGCTGGTCGATCTCTTCGGCAGCGGGTTCGGTAACTTCCTCGCACCTGCCGGAACGCCGTACGCCAAGCGCGCCATTCCGCCGACCAACCTTGTCCAGTACACCACCGCCTACCCGTTCAGCTACCACCTGTACCGGGTCATCAAGGCGTTCACCGTACAGGCCGGGCCGATTCGGCCTTGGTTCGGCCAGCCCGGGCTGGGAATCCAGTACGTGACGGACAAGACCATTCCGGAGTTGGTCACCGCGAAGAAGCTGAAGGCGCTGAACTGACCGTGACCGTTTCGCTCCTGGGCAGGTTCCGGCTTCGCCGGGGCCGGTCCGGGAGCGCGTCGAGGGAGTGGAGTCGCGGAATGGACAGGGCGGAACTCGCCGACCGGCTCCGCCGGGAGGGAGTCCCGGACGCCCTGTACGAGATCCCGGGCATCCACAGCGTTCCCGTTCAACTGGACGCCTACTACGTCCTGCGCCCGGAGGCGGACGCGTGGCTGGTCGTTCTGCGTCAGCGGGGCGAGGACAGTGTCATGGCGAGCTTCGGGACGGAGGCGGAGGCGTGCCGTCACCTGTACGACACGATCGGCCGGGTTCCACCCCCTGTGCCCGGAGGGGCGGAGCGGATCGCCCGGCTCCTGGCGGACACCGACGAGATTCAGCGCCAGGCTCAGGAGGACTACGACCGGGCGCCTTACCACAGCGGTGACGACCTCATGCCGCGGGACGACGACGGGCCGCACGGCGCCTAGTGCTGCGATGCGTTCCAGAAGACGGGGCCACAGCTCATCAGCTGTGGCCCCGTCTCCATGGGCTCTGGGGACCAGCGGGTGGCGCGGGGGGCACGGAGGCTGCCGCCAGCTGCGCGTGCAGAGTGGTCTTGGCGGTGTCCATCTCGCGCAGCACGCCTTCGGGCCACAGGTGCGACTGGGTGTCGTCCGGCCCCAGGGCGGTGATCACGATCAGCGGCACGGCCGGCAGGGCCGACGATGCGCGAGGTGATCGCGGCACGCATGACCCAAGGACCCTCAACGGAACGCGGTCGACCCGGGGTCCTGCCGTCGCTCGGAATAAGTGCCTGAGGCATCAGTGATAATGATGTGGTGGCCCAGGGGATTCCTGGCGCGGGGCGCACGTATGTGCGTTTTTCCGTAGCCGGTCTTTCCTGGAGCCCATCCATGCCGGAAACCCCGGCCCGATTCCGACGGGCCGGGGTTTCCGTTATTCGGGGATGGGGCTGTTACCACTGGCCGTGGCGGTTTTCGATCACCCGGAAGCTGCCCACGACACCGTTGCGGACGAAGACGCCGCCGCGAACGGTGCGAGCGAAGACGCTGTTGCTCGTGCTCCACGGGCCGATCGTGGCAACCGGGGAGCCGTTGTCGCAGGTGGCGCCACGGAAGACCTCAACGGTCCGGCGGCTGTCGTTGCGGACGTTGAAGGTCCTGGAGCCGAGGCCGCTGACGACGGTGATGCAGCCATCCGTGCGCGCGGAGTACGAGCGCTCGTTGATGTGGATGCGTCCCTCGTAGTAGTTGTGGCCGCCGCGGCCGCCGCCGTAGCCGCCACCGCCTTCGTTGCCCTTGCCCTCGTTGCCCTTCCCGTTTCCACTGTCGCCACCAAGGGGGGCCTGGGCGGCGACGGCCTGCTGGACGGCCGGGGCTGCCTGGGGGGTCCCAGAAGCCGAGGCGTAGGAGATGCCGGTTACGGCCAGGGCCGTGGCGCCGACAACGGCGGCGGTCACGGCGACGGTTCGTGTGGTCATGGCACTACTTCCTGTCTCAGAGACGTCGGCCGGACAGCCGACCTGTGATGAACGTACTAATGCGCTCATTAGCTGTCATATCGGGCGTGCCAAAGGTGGGTGGTCAGGGGGCCGACCGGGTGTACGAGGAGCCTGTGCCGCGTACGGGGCGAGTGTCCGACGTCTCATCAACTCATATATAGATGAGGGTATTTGGTGCGCCATTAGGCCTTTTGAGCGACCCGCTGACGCCTGCTCACCCTGTCGGCAGCATGCTGCTGCTTCTGCGGGTCGAAAACGCAAACGCATCGCGCCGACCTGAACGACCGTCACCCTGACTTGCCTACCACTCAGGTCGCGCGCCTCCTGAGTGCCGACCTGCTTCCGTTCGTCATCGCCATGCCGTCACTGCGGACCCGGGGCGTGGGCGGCTCGCATGCGGTCCGGACTGACGGCGCGTCGGGCGGGGGCCGGTGGTTGCGTCGCAGATGTCGGCTGCCGGGTCGGTCGGGAGTCGCACATTCAGCGGCCGTGAAAGGCCTGTCGGGACGGGTGGGCGAGAGGGAGTGTGCGCCGGTCGGGTGGATTCCGATGTGCTTACGCATACATTGCCACAGGGTGGAACAGAGTTTGTGGAGCCCAGGTATCGGCTTCGATGCCGAGGTCGATGAAGTGGGGCCGGCCCCGGCCGAGTGTTCTCTCCGGTGCCCGGCCGCTCTTCACGGCCGTTGCCTGTCGTGGCCCGACGGGTCCGAACCAAGGGCGTCCGTCGCGAGCCCGGCAATATGGGCGGCGAGGCGGGAGGCCGTACCGGATGCTGGTCTCTTGATGAGGATCACGGCTCAGGTGTGGGCGTCGACTCCCGGCGAACGGCCCGGGGCCCGGGGGAGGGGGTGGGGCCTCGGTGGATCCTCGATCGGGTCAGTCGGGTGTCGGGGTGGTGGAGGGCTTGGGGGTCCTGTGGTCGGCGGGGTGTGGTCGGGGTGGGGCGGGGGCTTTCATACGCTGTCGGGTCGGATCTGCCTAGGGCGACACGCGGGGTGGTCGAAAAACACTTAGGATGGCGTAGCGGGTGTTGGGGCTTGGCGGTGCGGGCGGTGTGTGTGGCCGTGCGGGGCCGGGCATCCGCTGGGGGCGCTCATGCCGGAAACCCCGGCCCGATTCCGACGGGCCGGGGTTTCTGTGTTGTGGGGTGGGTGGGTTACCAGTCGAAGCGGTGGTTCTCGACGACGCGGAAGCTGCCGACGACGCCGTTGCGGACGAAGACGCCGCCGCGGACGAAGCGGGGGGTGACGCCGTTGCTGCTGCTCCAGGGGCCGACGGTGGCGACGGGGGAGCCGTTGTCGCAGGTCGCGCCGTTGAAGACCTCGACGGTGCGGCGGCTGTCGTTGCGGACGTTGAAGGTCCTGGAGCCGAGGCCGCTGACGACGGTGATGCAGCCGTCGGTGCGGGCGGAGTAGGAGCGCTCGTTGAAGTGGATGCGTCCCTCGTAGTAGTCGTGGCCGCCTCGGCCGCCGTAGCCGCCGTAG